>NZ_JAOCCV010000014.1:0-124966 GCF_029840585.1 Pseudomonas sp. GD03875
TATTGGACGGCCTCGATGCGGAAGCCGAAGCGCGGGAAATGCACGTGGACCGTCCCCGCGCGCTCGTCCTCGCGGCGCAGGATGATCGACTCATCCGTCACGCCGGCCAGCTCGCCCGCCACCGGGTCGACGCCGTAGTCGATGGCCGCGACCTTCACCGACTGGCCCAGCGCCAGCCCCAGCGACGCGCTGACATCCCCTTCCGGCAACGCCGCCGGCGTCGCTTCGCGAGCGATGGCGATGGCCTCCTCGGCGCTCAGGGCGCTGGACGCGCCATGGCCGAAGCCGAGCACCCGGCCCAGCCAGGCGGCCACCGCCGGGTAGTCGTCGACCAGCGGCGCGGTGACGTGGGTGGCCTTGAGGAACCACAGCGAATGGGCCAGGGCGAAGTCCGCCACCGAGGGCTCGCCGAACAGGAAGTCGCCCTCCTCGCGGGACAACTGCTGCTCCAGACGCGCCATCAGCGCCGGCCATTGCAGCTTGGCCTGTTCCAGCGGCAGGCGGCTGGCGGTGCCGCCGGAGAACAGCGCGGCGCGGTCGGCGGCGAACGCCTGCTGGGCGGCCGGCGGCAGCTTGCCCATGCGCACGGCGATGGAGGCCGGCTGGAACACCAGCGCCACGGCGTGCTGGAACACCACCGCATCGGCCCACAGGGCGAAGCTCGCCACGGTGAATTCCTGGCCTTCCGGGAACAGCGCCGGGGTGGTCTTCTCCGCCTCCAGGCGGCGGGCGATCAGCGCAGTGTCGCAGTAGATGTCGGCGCCGACCTGCAGCACCGGGGTCTTGCGATAGCCGCCGGTGAGCGCGGTCAGGTCCGGCTTGGGCATGACCCGCGGGATGTCCACCGAGCGCCACGACAGCTGCTTGAAGCCCAGCATCAGGCGGGCCTTCTCGGCGAAGGGCGAGGCATCGTAGTGGTGCAGGATCAGTTCGGACATGGCGGGACTCCGCTGATTGTTGGAATTGGAGGCCGCAGCTTAGCCGCAGCCGGTGCCGGGGCCTACCCCGGCGAGACGACTATCAGCGCTTCCTTGGCCGCCTTCTTCAGGCGCTTGATGGCGATCTCCCGGCGCAGCGCAGCGCCCTTGTCGGCGCACGCCTCGACGTAGACCAGCGCCCGCGCCGGGCTGGCGTGGAAGAAGCGTGCGCCCTTGCCGCTGCAGTGCTGCTCGAAGCGCCGCTGCGGGTCGTCGCTGATGCCGCAGTAGAGCGCCCCGCTCTCGGCACGGACCAGGTAGACGAACCAGGGTTTGGCGGGAATGGCGGTCATGACTCGGTGGCTCGCGATGGGACTGCCGAGCTTACGTCGTCAGCGGCTGGCCTGCCAGGCGCGCAGCCCGGCCATCGCCTGCTTGCGGATGGCGCCCTGCACCGGGGCCAGCCAGCCCAGCAACAGGCCCTTGGTGCCGAGCGCCTGGCGCGACCAGCGCCACAGGTCGAAGCGGTCGCGGTGCTCGACGATCCTGCCACCCTGGAAACGGAAGCTGGCCTCGATATGGTTTTCCACCATGCGCCCGGTCTGGCTGAACAGATAGGTCGCCACCCAGCGCGCGCGGCCTTGCCGGTCGTCGGCCTCCAGCACCTCGTAGGTCAGCGAGAAATCCTTGGCGCGGGCACAGAGCATGCGCCACATGTCGCCGGCGTCGCGGCCCTTGAGGTCGCGGAACACCGGGTCGGAAAACACCACGTCGTCCGCGTAGCAGGCGGCCATGGCCTCGGCGTCCTGGCGCCGGAAGGCCTGGTAGAAGCGGTCGATCAGTTCGGCGTTGGGGTGGGCCATGGGGATGCTGCTCCGGGTTGTGATGGGCAGAGTATGGCCGTGCCGGCGACAACCGGCGATTGGCGATAAAGACAACTTTGTGTCAATAATCGCCACATGATGCGCATTGCCCTCTATACCTGCCCGCAGACCGTGCTCTCCAGCCTGAGCATGGCCGACGACGCCTTCCGCCTGGCCAACCAGCTGGCCGGCGAGACGCTGTTCGAGGTGCTGCGGGTCAGCGCCGACGGCGCGCCGGTGCGCAGCGGCTACGCCGAGCTGCGGGTGGACGGTGACCTGGGCCTGGCCGAAGGTGCCGACCTGCTGCTGATCCCCGCCACCGGCAGCGCCCTGCAGCGCACTCTCGACGGCAACGCCGTCCTGCTCGCCTGGCTGGCCCGCCGCCCCACTGAGCAGGGCCTGGCCAGCCTGTGCAGCAGCGCCTGCCTGCTGGCCGCCGCCGGCGTGCTCGATGGGCGCCGCGCCACCACCCACTGGGCGCTGGCCGAGACCTTCCGCCGCCATTTCCCGCGGGTCGACCTGCGCATCGACGAGCTGTTCACCGAGGACGCCAACCGCTACTGCTCCGGCGGCGCCCAGGCCGGGCTGGACCTGTGCCTGCACCTGATCGCCCGCCACGGCGGCGACTGGCTGGCCGAGCGGGTGGCCGCCACCCTGGTGGTCGAGCGCGAGCGTGGCAGCCAGGCGCGCTTCGCCCCGCTGCTGCCGGCCGCCGGCCAGGACGACCCGCTGATCGCCCCGCTGCTGCGCTGGCTGCAACGGCACCACGCCGAGCCCATCGATCTGCCGGCCCTGGCCGCGCGCGCCCACTGCTCCACCCGCACCCTGCTGCGGCGCTTTCGCGCCGCCACCGGGCTGACCCCGCACGACTACCTGCAGCGCGTGCGCATCAGCGCCGCGCAGACCGCTCTGCGCCACCCCGGCCGCTCGCTGGAACAGGTCGCCGCCCAGGTCGGCTACGCCGACCGCGCCAGCTTCGCCAAACGCTTCAAGCAGCTCTGCGGGGAAACCCCGGGCGCCTGGCGCAAGCGCCTGCGCCAGGGTTGAAGGCACGGGCGATCCGTAGGGCGGGTGAAACCCGCGCCGTCCCTCACAACGCGGGTTGCACCCGCCCTACATGAAAAAAGGGAGCCCGTAGGCTAATGCCTGTCAGTTAAGAGAAACGCCGCGATTCCCCTGCTGGATCACGGCGTTTTTCCTTGGCTATGCCTGAGTCAGCTGTGGCGAACAGACTCGGCCTTTGTGGGAGCGGCCTTGGCCGCGATGCTTTGCTGTCAACCCCATTCGCGGACAAGTCCGCTCCCACAGGGTCAATGACGCTCGCCAACCATGGAAAATGCCTTAACTGCCAGGCATTAGCCCGTAGGCTCCCTCTGTGTACACCGGATCGCGCGCCGGGTCGGTGCGCATGGCGCACCCTACCGGGGCCCGATGCGACGCTTAATGCAGGATCTGGCCGAGGAACAGCTTGGTCCGTTCGTTCTGCGGGTTGTCGAAGAACGTGTTGGGCTCGTTCTGTTCGACGATCTCGCCCTTGTCCATGAAGATCACCCGGTTGGCCACGGTGCGGGCGAAGCCCATCTCGTGAGTCACGCAGAGCATGGTCATGCCGTCCTGGGCCAGGCCGATCATGGTGTCCAGCACCTCCTTGACCATTTCCGGGTCGAGCGCCGAGGTCGGCTCGTCGAACAGCATGATCTTCGGCTTCATGCACAGCGCGCGGGCGATCGCCACGCGCTGCTGCTGGCCGCCGGAGAGCTGGCCCGGGTACTTGTGCGCCTGCTCGGGGATGCGCACGCGCTCGAGGAAGTGCATGGCGATCTCCTCGGCCTTGCGCTTGGGCAGCTTGCGCACCCAGATCGGCGCCAGGGTGCAGTTCTCCAGCACGGTCAGGTGCGGGAACAGGTTGAAGTGCTGGAACACCATGCCCACTTCGCTGCGGATCGCCTCGATGTGCTTGAGGTCGTTGGTCAGCTCGGTGCCGTCGACGACGATGCGCCCCTGCTGGTGTTCCTCCAGGCGGTTGATGCAGCGGATGGTGGTGGACTTGCCCGAGCCGGACGGCCCGCAGAGCACGATGCGCTCGCCGGGCTGCACGTCCAGGTTGATGTCCTTGAGCACGTGGAACTGGCCGTACCACTTGTTCACGCCCTGCAGGCGGATGATCGGCTCGGCCGCGGCTTCTTTCTTAACTTCGGTCATGGTCGATGACTCCTAACGCTTGTGGCCGGTGTCCAGCTTGCGCTCCAGGTGCATGGAGTAGCGGGACATGCCGAAACAGAAGATCCAGAACACCAGGGCGGCGAACACGTAGCCCTCGGTGGCCATGCCCAGCCAGGCCGGGTCGTTGGTGGCGCGCTTGATGCTGTTGAGCAGGTCGAACAGGCCGATGATGATCACCAGGCTGGTGTCCTTGAACAGCGCGATGAAGGTGTTGACGATGCCCGGGATCACCAGCTTGAGCGCCTGCGGCAGGATCACCAGGCCCATCATCCGCCAGTAGCCCAGGCCCATGGCCGCGGCCGCCTCGTACTGCCCCTTGGGAATGGCCTGCAGGCCGCCGCGCACCACCTCGGCGATGTAGGCGGACTGGAACAGGATCACCCCGATCAGCGCGCGCAGCAGCTTGTCGAAGCTCATGCCCTCGGGCAGGAACAGCGGCAGCATCACCGAGGACATGAACAGCACGGTGATCAGCGGCACGCCGCGCCAGAACTCGATGAAGGTCACGCAGATCACCCGGATCGCCGGCATCTTCGAGCGCCGGCCCAGGGCCAGCACGATGCCCAGCGGCAGCGCGCCGGCGATGCCCACGGCGGCGATCACCAGGGTCAGCATCAGGCCGCCCCACTGGCTGGTCTGCACCTCGGACAGGCCGAAGAAGCCGCCGTGCAGCAGCCAGAAGGCGAGCAGCGGGTAGACCACCAGGAACGCCAGGCCGTAGGCCGACTTGCGCGGCATCATCGGCACGAACAGCGGCGCCGCGCCGATCACCGCCAGCCATACGGTGAGGTCGACGCGCCAGCGCAGCTCTTCCGGGTAGAAGCCGTACATGAACTGGCTGAAGCGCTCCTTGACGAACACCCAGCAGGCGCCCTCGCCCGTGCAGTCGGCACGGGTGGTGCCGGCCCAGTCGGCGCTGAAGATGGCCCAGTCGAGCACCGGCGGCACGATCTTCCAGACCAAGTAGATGGCCAGCAGGGTCAACAGGGTGTTGAACCAGCCGGAGAACAGGTTGCCCCGCAGCCAGCCCAGCACGCCCACGCTCATGCGCGGCGGCGGCAGGCTCGGACGGAATTGATGGATTTCCATGCGCCTCTCCTTACCGCTCGATCAGCGCGATGCGCTTGTTGTACCAGTTCATCAGCAGGGAAATGCTGATGCTGATCGCCAGATACACGCTCATGGTGATGGCGATGGTCTCGATGGCCTGGCCGGTCTGGTTGAGCACCGTGCCGGCGAACAGCGAGACCATGTCCGGGTAGCCGATGCCGGCCGCCAGGGACGAGTTCTTCACCAGGTTCAGGTACTGGCTGGTCAGCGGCGGGATGATCACGCGCAGGGCCTGCGGCACGATCACCAGGCGCAGGGTCTTGCCGGCCGGCAGGCCGAGCGAGCGGGCCGCCTCGGTCTGGCCGTGGTTGACCGCCTTGATGCCGGCGCGCACGGTCTCGGCGATGAACGCCGCGGTGTAGATGCTCAGCGCCATGGTCAGCGCGACCAGCTCGGGGATCACCACCCAGCCGCCGCGGAAGTTGAAGCCCTTGAGTTCCGGCACTTCCCAGTGGAACGGGCTGCCGAACACCAGCATCGCCAGCCCCGGCAGCGCCACCAGCAGCGCCAGCACGCTGAGCAGCACGGGGAAGCTCTGGCCGGTGGCCATGCGCCGCTTGTTGGCCCAGCGCGCCAGCACGACGCCGGCGACGATGGCCAGCGCCAGCGCCACCGCGAATGGCCAGAAGCCGGCGTCCATGGTGGGCGACGGCATGTTCAGGCCGCGGTTGCTGAGGAAGAAGGTATCGCCCAGGTTCAGGCTCTGCCGCGGACCGGGCAGCGGCTGGAGGATGGCGAAGTACCAGAAGAAGATCTGCAGCAGCGGCGGGATGTTGCGGAACAGCTCGATGTACACGGTGGCCAGCTTGCTGATCAGCCAGTTGGGCGACAGCCGCGCCACGCCGAGGGTGAAGCCGAGGATGGTGGCCAGGATGATGCCGATCACCGACACCAGCAGGGTGTTGAGCAGGCCGATGACGAACACCCGGCCGTAGCTGTCGCTCTCGGTGTAGTCGATCAGGTGCTGAGAGATGCCGAAGCCGGCGCTCTGCTCGAGGAAGCCGAAGCCGGAGAGAATCCCGCGTTGCTGCAGGTTGGTCTGAGTGTTGTGGAACAGGTACCAGCCGATCGCCACCACGGCGACGACGGCGATGATCTGGAAGACCCAGCCACGCACCTGCGGATCGGTCCAGACCGATGTGCGCGGGCGTGGGATGGAGGCAGGATTTTGCATGTCAGCCCTCTAGGGACCCGTCCGGGCGCCGGCCAGCCGGAACGCGAACAGTCCTAATGGAAACTCCGCGCCCGGTATGCGCGGCGCGGAGTTTGCGGAATCAGAAGCGCCATCGCCCCGCGAGGGGGCGATGGCATGGCGGTCAGCGCACCGGCGGTGCGTATTGCAGACCACCCTTGTTCCACAGGGCGTTGAGGCCACGTTCGATCTTCAGCTCGCTGCCGGCGCCGACGTTGCGGTCGAAGATTTCACCGTAGTTGCCGACTTGCTTGACGATCTTCACGGCCCAGTCCTTCGGCAGCTTCAGATCCTTGCCGAAGTCACCCTCGGCGCCCAGCAGGCGGGCGATGTCCGGGTTCTTGGTGGACTTGGCCATTTCTTCCACGTTGGCGGAAGTCACGCCCAGTTCCTCGGCGTTGAGCTGCGCGAACAGGCTCCAGCGCACGATGTCGAACCACTCCTCGTCACCCTGGCGCACGGCCGGGCCGAGGGGCTCCTTGGAGATCACTTCCGGCAGCACCACGTACTCGTCCGGCGCGGCCAGCTTGATGCGCTGGGCGTAGAGCTGGGACTGGTCGGAGGTCAGCACGTCGCAGCGGCCGGACTCCAGAGACTTGGCGCTCTCGTCGGAGGTATCGTAGGTGATCGGGGTGTACTTCAGGCCGTTGGCACGGAAGTAGTCGGACAGGTTCAGCTCGGTGGTGGTGCCGGCCTGGATGCACACGGTGGCACCGTCCAGTTCCTTGGCGCTGGAAACGCCGAGCTTCTTGTTCACCAGGAAGCCCTGACCGTCGTAGTAGGTCACGCCGGTGAAGTTCAGGCCCATGGCCGCGTCGCGGGAGCTGGTCCAGGTGGTGTTGCGCGACAGCATGTCGACTTCGCCGGACTGCAGCGCGGTGAAGCGCTCCTTGGCGGTCAGCGGGCTGTACTTGACCTTGGAGGCGTCGCCGAACACGGCGGCAGCGACGGCACGGCAGATATCCACATCGATCCCCAGGTAGTTACCCTTGGCGTCGGCGTAGGAGAAACCGGGCAAGCCATCGCTGATACCGCACTGCACGAAGCCTTTCTTCTTCACCGCATCCAGGGTCGCACCGGCATGAGCGAAACCGCTCACTCCGAGCACCGCAGCCGTGGTCAGTACTGCCAGGGTGGATTTCACCATCTTCATCAAAACCTCCAAGTGTTCTTGTTTGGTCATATCTCGGTCCTGCCGCCGTACCCTTGTGAGGCACGTTCGATCCCGCCAACATGGCGCAATCGACCGGGGTTCGAACCTGAAAGAGTCTAGATGCCGTTCCGCGGACCGGCGAATGAGCCTTTCATCTCCGTAGGTCTTACGGGAAAGAGATACAGCTTGTCCGGTTTTCCGCCTGCGGGCGGCCCCCACCGGACCGGTTTTACAAAGCAAAGCTCGTACCATCCCATTAACCGGAAGCCATCCGGCCCCGGTCAATAGAAGAAGTTCTAACCGTGCGACATCTTCTTACGTGATTCACCCACGGCAGGAAGACGTCCGAATTCCACGAACGACCTTGCGCACCAAATTGGAGCAGACATGCAAGCACCCCTGATACTCGATCCGTCACTCGCGGCAGATTCCTGCGTCATCTGGTTACACGGCCTCGGCGCCGACCGCTACGATTTCGAGCCGGTGGCCAAGATGCTGCAGCAGCACCTGACGACCACCCGCTTCGTGCTGCCCCAGGCACCGACGCGGCCGGTGACCATCAACGGCGGCTGGTCCATGCCGAGCTGGTACGACATCCTGGCGATGAACCCGGCCCGCGCGATCAGCATGGACGAGATGGAAACCTCGGCGCAGACCGTGATCGAGCTGATCGAGGCGCAGCGCGACGACGGCATCGACCCGGCGCGCATCGTGCTGGCGGGCTTTTCCCAGGGCGGTGCGGTGGTCTACCACACCGCCTTCCTGCGCTGGCAGGGGCCGCTGGGCGGGCTGATGGCGCTGTCCACCTACGCGCCGACCTTCGCCGACGACCTGCAACTGGACGAATCCCGGCGCAGCCTGCCGGTGCTGTGCCTGCACGGCACCCAGGACCAAGTGGTGCCGCTGCAGATGGGCCGCGCCGCCCACGATGCCCTCGAACGCCTGGACGTGCCGGTCACCTGGCGCGAATACCCCATGGGCCACGAAGTGATGCTCGAGGAAATCCAGGACATCGGCGCCTGGCTCAAGCAGTTGCTGAAGGCCTGACGAGCGCGTCAAAACTCCGTCCGAAGGCGCAATTCAGAGCCTGCCGAGTCAACCGACTGACGGGCCTCCAGGGCCCGTCCATCGCTTGCGACCGCTGGTCGGCGGCGCTCCGCGCCAGCATTGCGCCAGCCTCGGGGCGGGGCTTATGGTCGCATTCAGGTGTTCGCCCTATACAGGGAGTATTTTCGCGATATGCCCCTCCGCCGCCAGCCACATTCATTACCGCGATGAAAAACGCGCCCTGGCCGCAGGATCTCCGGCAGATTCGTCAGCTGCGGCTGTTCCAGAACGTCGCGGCCAACAACCTGCAGCAGCTCCTGAGCGAATTCTGCGCCTGCGACCTCGACAGCAGCGAAATCCTGCTGTCTCCCTTCAACCGCAACCAGCACCTCTACCTGTTGCTGGAAGGCGAACTCAAGGTCTACCTCGGCTCGCTGGACAACCAGCCGGTCAGCACCCTGCGCCCGGGCGACTGCGCCGGCGAGATCAGCTTCATCGACAACGAGCGGCCCTCGGCCTACGTGGTGGCTACCCAACCCTCGCGGGTCCTGCGCCTGCACCGCGAATCGCTGGTCAGCCTGTTCGGACAGTCGCCGGAGCTGATGCAGAATCTGCTGCAACTGCTCTGCGAGCGGGTGCGCCAGGGCAACCGGCTGATCCTCGACAGCGAGCAGAACGCCAACATCGACATCCTCACCGGCTGCTTCAACCGCCGCTGGCTGGAACACGTCTACGAGCGCGAGAGCACCCGCTGCGCCTTCAACGGCCAGCCGCTGTGCATGCTCATGCTCGACGTCGACCACTTCAAGGCCTACAACGACCAGCACGGCCACCTGGCCGGCGACTACGCCCTGTGCCTGGTGGCCCATACCCTGCGCAACCAGCTGCGGCCGAAGGACAGCATGGTGCGCTACGGCGGCGAGGAGTTCGTCATCCTCCTGCCCGAGCTGGACGCCGCCGACGCGCGCACCATCGGCGAGCGGCTGCGCCAGAGCCTGGAGCAGGTCGGCTCCTTCTATTCGCCGGTGGGCGTGCTGCCGGGCGTCACCATCTCCATCGGCATGGCGCAGATGCAGGAGAGGGACGGCCTGGAAACCCTCATCGCCCGCGCCGACGCGGCCCTGTACAAGGCCAAGCAGCAGGGCCGCAACTGCCTGTTCGGCTGACACGGCCCCAGCGCCGAACCACCCGGCAAAACCGCCATCCCGTCGCCTTGTCGGCAAGCGTCCTGCTAGAGTCCGGCGCATAACAACAACGATCGGATGCCCCACATGCGCAAGCTGCTGCTCATCCTGCTGATCCTCGTGCTCGTCGGCGCGGGCATCTTCTTCACCCTGCCCACCCTGCTCGACCGCCAGATGAACGGCGTGGCGACACCGGCCCCCTACCCCGCCAGCGACAAGGCCGAGAAGCTGCACCAGACCCTGTTCGTCGCCGACCTGCACGACGACGCCCTGCTCTGGCAGCGTGACCTGCTGGAACGCCACGGCTACGGCCATTCCGACCTGCCGCGGCTGCTGGAAGGGCGCGTCGGCCTGCAGGTGTTCTCCACCGTCACCAAGACGCCCCGCGGCATCAACTACGAACGCAACGGCGCCGACAGCGACAACATCACCCTGCTCGCCATGGCCCAGCGCTGGCCCCGGGCGACCTGGGACAGCCTGCTCCAGCGTGCCCTGTACCAGGCCGACAAGCTGAAGCAGGCGGCTGATGCCAGCGACGGCCAACTGGTGCTGATCAAAAGTCGCGGCGAACTGGACCGCTACCTGGAGGACTGGCGACGCGACCCGCAGAGGGTGGCCGCCATCCTGGCCACCGAGGGCCTGCACCCGATCGAGGGCAAGCTGGAAAACGTCGACCGCCTGTACGATGCCGGCTTCCGCATCGCCGGGCTGACCCACTTCTTCGATAACGAGGTGGGCGGCTCGGCCCACGGTCTGGAAAAGGGCGGGCTGACCCCGCTGGGCCGCCAGGTGATCGCCCGCCTGGAAGAGAAGCGCATGCTGGTCGACCTGGCCCATGCCTCCAAACCGCTGATCGACGATGTGCTCGCCGTCGCCACCCGGCCGGTGCTGGTCTCCCACACCGGCGTGGCCGGCACCTGCCCCGGGCCGCGCAACCTCACCGACGACCATCTGCGGCGCATCGCCGCCGGCGGTGGGGTGATCGGCATCGGCTACTGGGACGCGGCGGTCTGCGAGACCAACGTCGGCGCCATCGTCCGCGCCATCCGCTACGCCGTGGACAAGGTCGGCGTCGCCCACGTGGCCCTGGGCTCGGACTTCAACGGCACCATCCGCGCGCCGTTCGACACCACCGGCCTGGCGCAGATCACCGAGGGCCTGCAGCGCGCCGGCTTCGGCGACGCCGACATCGCCGCGATCATGGGCGGCAACGTGCGCGACCTGCTGCTGGCCAACCTGCCCGATTGAACGACGGCCCGCCCGCGCGGCACTTCGCCGTGCGGGCATCTTGCTTTACACTGGCGGCCGTTCATTCCTTGACCAATACGAGACGGCCGTGCTCAAAGCACTCAAGAAAATCTTCAGCAAGGGCGATGCCGAACAGCCCGCCAGCAGCATCCCCGCCAGCACTCCCAGCGCCCCTGCCCCCCAGGCCGGCCCGCGCCAAAACCAACCGAAGCAGGCCAGCGAGGCCAGGCCGGCCAAGGACACCAGGAAGCCCCGCGCCGACAAGCCGCGCCGCGAGCGCCCGGCCAAGCCGGTGGACACCTGGAAGCTGGAAGACTTCGTGGTCGAGCCGCAGGAAGGCAAGACCCGCTTCCACGACTTCCGCCTGGCGCCGGAGCTGATGCACGCCATCCACGACCTGGGCTTCCCCTACTGCACGCCGATCCAGGCCCAGGTGCTCGGTCACACCCTCAAGGGCAAGGACGCCATCGGCCGCGCCCAGACCGGCACCGGCAAGACCGCCGCCTTCCTGGTCTCGACCATCACCCAGCTGCTGCAGACCACACCGCCGAAAGAGCGCTACATGGGCGAGCCGCGCGCGCTGGTGATCGCGCCGACCCGTGAGCTGGTGGTGCAGATCGCCAAGGACGCCGAGGCCCTGACCAAGTACACCGGCCTCAACGTGATGAGCTTCGTCGGCGGCATGGACTTCGACAAGCAGCTCAAGCAGCTGGAGTCGCGCTACTGCGACATCCTGGTCGCCACCCCCGGCCGCCTGCTGGACTTCAACCAGCGCGGCGAGGTGCACCTGGACATGGTCGAAGTGATGGTGCTGGACGAGGCCGACCGCATGCTCGACATGGGCTTCATCCCCCAGGTGCGCCAGATCATCCGCCAGACCCCGATGAAGGGCGACCGCCAGACCCTGCTGTTCTCCGCGACCTTCACCGAGGACGTGATGAACCTGGCGCGGCAGTGGACGGTGAACCCGGCCATCGTCGAGATCGAGCCGGAAAACGTCGCCAGCGATACTGTCGAGCAGCACGTCTACGCCGTGTCCAGCAAGGACAAGTACAAGCTGCTGTACAACCTGGTGACGCAGAACGACTGGCAGCGGGTAATGGTGTTCGCCAACCGCCGCGACGAAGTGCGGCGCATCGAGGAGAAGCTGATCCGCGACGGCGTCAGCGCCGCGCAGATGTCCGGCGACGTGCCGCAGCACAAGCGGATCAAGACCCTTGAAGGCTTCCGCGAAGGCAAGATCCGCGTGATGGTCGCCACCGACGTGGCCGGCCGCGGCATCCACGTCGACGGCATCAGCCACGTGATCAACTTCACCCTGCCGGAAGTGCCGGACGACTACGTGCATCGCATCGGCCGCACCGGCCGCGCCGGCGCCAGCGGCACCTCGATCAGCTTCGCCGGCGAGGACGATGCCTTTGCCCTGCCGCCGATCGAAGAACTGCTGGGCCGCAAGATCAACTGCGAGATGCCGCCGGAAGAACTGCTCAAGCCGGTGCCGCGCAAGCACTGACGCCCTACCGTAGGGTGCGCCGCGCGCACCGATGATGCTATGCGCGCTCGGTGCGCACAGCGCACCCTACGTCGAACGCCGGACAAACCCTTCTAGCTAGCGCGATTGCACCAGACTGAGCACCTCGGCGCTCTGCAGCGGTCGCTGCGCCAGGAAGCGGGTACAGCTGACCCGCAGGAAGGAGGCGAAGTTGACCACCTCGCCACGGTACTCCATGACCTCGTCGTACAGCTTGGTGATCAACTGGTTGGTGGTCATGCCGTCGACCTCGGCGATCTCCCGCAGGATGTCCCAGAACTGGTTCTCCAGGCGCAGGGTGGTGACCACCCCGCGGATGCGCAGGGAGCGCGAGCGCGATTCGTAGAGGATCGGGTCGGCCTTCACATACAACTCGCACATCGCATTGCTCCCGAATCTGCTGCGCGTCGGCCAGGCTGTGTTGAGAAGGGGCTTGGGCTGCTCATTTACCTTTCGTAAACTCCGCGCCCTCGCCCCTTCTCGCCTTGCCTGGCCCTAGCTCGCGAGATTCTCTCTTGTTTATTTAGCCCAGGACTTTCAGGAACGCCGCCAGCCACGCCGGATGCGCCGGCCAGGCCGGGGCGGTGACCAGGTTGCCGTCCACGTGCACGCCGTCCATCGGCACTTCCACGTATTCGCCGCCAGCCAGCCGCACTTCCGGCGCACAGGCCGGGTAGGCGCTGCAGCCACGGCCCTTGAGCACGTCGGCGGCGGCCAGCAGCTGGGCGCCGTGGCAGACGGCGGCGATCGGCTTGCCGGCCTTGGCGAAGGCCTGCACCAGGGCGATCACCTCGGCGTTCAGGCGCAGGTACTCGGGGGAGCGACCGCCGGGGATCAGCAGGCCGTCGTAGTCCTCGGCGCGGGCCTTGGCAAAATCGAAGTTGAGGGCGAAGTTATGCCCCGGCTTCTCGCTGTAGGTCTGGTCGCCCTCGAAATCGTGGATGGCGGTGCGCACGGTCTGCCCGGCGCTCTTGCCGGGGCACACCGCATGCACCGTATGGCCAACCATCTGCAGGGCCTGGAACGGCACCATGGTCTCGTAGTCTTCGACGTAATCGCCGACCAGCATCAGAATCTTCTTCGCCGTCATGGCAGGGCCTCCTCGGTGGATGTGACGGCAGTCTGCGCCACTTCGCCGACCTGAGGGTAACAGCTGGCTACTACACGGGGCGCTACAAATCCCTCCATCACCCTGGAAATAGAAGCCCAGCCCGCGCAGCGGCAGGAAAAACCATCAGGCAGCTCGGAGCCCAAGCCCCCGTCAGGAGGCCGAGTGGAGGTGTCGCGCAGGGGGACGAGCCGCAGGGATGCGGCGAGAGGCTTGAAGGGCCATGGATGGCCCTTGCAAGCCGGCCCCCGGAGCGGCACCGGAGGGAGGGAAGTCCGGGCGTAGCCCGGGCCCGGATGCCGGGGGGCGCTTTCTTTTGCTTACTTTTCTTTGCGCAAACAAAGAAAAGTGAGTCGCCTGGGTGGGCGAAACCAGAAGTGTCCGAACGCTCGGTAATCGGCCAGACACCGCATCCCCGGATTTCATCCAGGCTACGGACCGGCCCAACGGTGCGCACGGCGCACCCTACGAAGCACATGCCGCCCAGCAACCAAAAGCCCCGCACGAGGCGGGGCTTCGGTCACGGCCAGCCGATCAGAGCGGTTTGCCGCGATTGCCGTGGGCGGCGACGAACTGCTGCACGGTCTTCAGGTCGTTGGCCAGCACGGTGCAGCGCTCGTCGCGCTGGAACAGGTCGACCAAGTGCGGCGGCAGCGCCGGAACCGCGTCGATGCCGGCCTTCTCCACCGCTTCCGGGAACTTGACCGGGTGGGCAGTGCCCAAGGTGACCATCGGGATAGCCAGGCTGCGCCGGCACTCGCGCGCGGCGCGCACGCCGATGGCAGTGTGCGGGTCGAGCAGCTCGCCGCACTCCTTGTACACCTCGGTGATGGTCTCGCAGGTCTGCTCATCGTTCACCGCCAGGGAATCGAACAGCTTGCGCGCCTCGGTCCAGCGGTCTTCCTCGACGCTGAAGCCGCCGCCCTGCTTGAAGGTGTCCATCAGCCCGGCGATGGCGGCGCCGTTACGGCCGTGCAGGTCGAACAGCATGCGCTCGAAGTTGGACGAAACCATGATGTCCATCGACGGCGACAGGGTCGGGTGCAGGTCGCCCTTCACATACTGGTTGCCGCTCATGAAGCGGTGCAGGATGTCGTTGCGGTTGGTCGCCACGATCAGCTGGCTGATCGGCAGGCCCATGTTGCGCGCCAGGTAGCCGGCGAAGATGTCACCGAAGTTGCCGGTCGGCACCGAGAAGGCCACGGAACGGGCCGGGCCGCCCAGCTGCAGGGCCGCGTGGAAGTAGTAGACGATCTGGGCCATGATCCGCGCCCAGTTGATCGAGTTGACCGCCACCAGGCGGGTGCCCTTGAGGAAGCCCTGGTCGGCGAAGCTGGCCTTGACCATCTCCTGGCAGTCGTCGAAGTTGCCCTCGATGGCGATGTTGTGGATGTTCTCGCCGAGGATGGTGGTCATCTGCCGGCGCTGCACCTCGGACACCCGGTTGTGTGGGTGCATGATGAAGATGTCGACGTGCTCGCAGGCCTTGCAGCCCTCGATGGCCGCCGAACCGGTGTCGCCGCTGGTGGCGCCCATGATCACCACGCGCTCGCCGCGCTTGCTCAGCACGTGGTCGAGCAGGCGACCGAGCAGTTGCAGGGCGAAGTCCTTGAACGCCAGGGTCGGACCGTGGAACAGCTCCAGCACCCACTCGTTGCCGTTCAGCTGGCGCAGCGGCGCCACGGCGTTGTGGGCGAACACGCCGTAGGTGTCTTCGAGAATCTTCTTGAAGTCGGCATCGGCGATGCTGCCGGCGACGAACGGGCGCATCACCCGGAAGGCCAGCTCGTGATACGGCAGGCCGGCCCAGGAGGCGATCTCCTCGACGGTGAAGCGCGGCAGGTTCTCCGGCACGTACAGGCCGCCATCGCTGGCCAGGCCGGCCAGCAGGACGTCTTCGAAATTGAGGGCCGGGGCCTGGCCGCGGGTGCTGATATAACGCATGACTCTCTACCTCAGACCAGTTGCTCGACGCGGATGCGCACGACGTTGCCGACCACGTCGGCCAGCCCTTCGAGGGCGGCGATGGCGTCGTCGATGCGTGCCTCGACGACACGATGGGTGACCAGGATCATCGGAACCAGGCCGTCGTGCTCCTCGGCCTCCTTCTGCATGATCGATTCGATGTTGATGCCGCGCTCGGACAGAATGCTCGCCACCTGGGCCAGCACGCCCGGGCGGTCCTTGGCCTGGATGCGCAGGTAGTAGGCGCTCTCGCACTCGGCGATCGGCAGGATCGGATGATCGGACAGCGAATCCGGCTGGAAGGCCAGGTGCGGCACGCGGTTGGTCGGGTCGGTGGTCAGCGCGCGGACCACGTCGACCAGATCGGCTACCACGGACGACGCGGTCGGCTCCATGCCGGCGCCGGCGCCGTAGAACAGGGTGCTGCCGGCGGCATCGCCGTTGACCATTACCGCGTTCATCACGCCGTTGACGTTGGCGATCAGGCGGTCGTCCGGGATCAGGGTCGGGTGCACGCGCAGCTCGATGCCGGCGTCGGTGCGGCGCGCCACGCCCAGGTGCTTGATGCGGTAGCCTAGGGCCTCGGCGTAGTTCACGTCGGCGCTGGTCAGCTTGCTGATGCCCTCGGTGTAGGCCTTGTCGAACTGCAGCGGGATGCCGAAAGCGATAGAGGCGAGGATGGTCAGCTTGTGGGCGGCGTCGATGCCTTCCACGTCGAAGGTCGGGTCGGCCTCGGCGTAGCCCAGCGCCTGGGCTTCCTTGAGCACGTCGGCGAAGGCGCGGCCCTTCTCGCGCATCTCGGAGAGGATGAAGTTGCCGGTGCCGTTGATGATGCCGGCCAGCCAGTTGATGCGATTGCCGGCCAGGCCCTCGCGGATCGCCTTGATCACCGGGATGCCACCGGCCACGGCGGCCTCGAAGGCGACGATCACGCCCTTCTCGCGCGCCTTGGCGAAGATCTCGTTGCCGTGCACGGCGATCAGCGCCTTGTTAGCGGTGACCACGTGCTTGCCGTTGTCGATGGCCTTGAGCACCAGTTCGTGGGCCAGGGTGTAGCCGCCGATTAGCTCGATGACCACGTCGATGTCCGGATTGTTCGCCACGTCGAAGATGTCGGCGGTGATGGGGGTGGCACCGGTTTCACACTTCGGGTTGGGGCGACGGGCGGCAATCTGCGCGACTTCGATTCCACGCCCGGCACGGCGGGCGATCTCCTCGGCGTTGCGTTTGAGTACGTTGAAGGTGCCGCCACCGACGGTCCCCAGCCCACAGATGCCCACTTTCACCGGTTTCACGTTGTCTTCCCCATCTGCCTACACGAAACGGCCGGGGCGAACCCCGGCCGCACACAAAAGAGCCGCACTTTACGAAGCGCCACAACCCAGGTCAATCGGGCCGACGGCCTGATTACTTGGCCTGCAGGGCAACTTCCGCCAGTTGCGGAGCCGGCTGGTAGCCCGGAATCACCTCGCCGTTGCCGAGCACGACGGTCGGCGTGCCGGTGACGCCCACCAGCTGGCCCACCTCGTACTGCTTGGCGACCGGATTGTCACAGCTCGCCGCCGGCAGATCCTCGCGGGCCTTGGCCTTGTCCATCGCGGCCTGGCGGTCCTTGGCGCACCACACGCTGACCAGCGTGTTGTAGCCGTGGCTGCCGACGCCCTGGCGCGGGAAGGCCACGTAGCGCACCTCGATGCCGCGACGGTTGAGCTCGGGCACTTCGCTGTGCAGCTTCTGGCAGTAGCCGCAGTCGGTATCGGTGAACACGGTGATATGGGCCTTGGCCGGAGTCTTGGGCGCGAACACCACCATTTCCTTCAGGGGAATGGACTCGATTTCCTTGGCCACGCCCTTGCTCTCGGCCTGGCGGGTCAGGTTGACGGCATCCTCGCCCTTGATCTGATAGAGGTTGCCTTGCATCAGGAACTGGCCATCCGCGCTGGCATAGAGCAGGCGACCGCCCTTGAGGTGCACCTGGTACAGGCCGGTCATCGGGCTCTCGGCGATGGCTTCGATGGGCATGTCGGGCTGCAGCTTGGTCAGCGTGGCGCGGATGGCCTGGTCGGGATCGGCGGCCAGCGCCACGGAAGCGGCGAGACCTAGCACGGCAACGCCCAGAACACGAAAAACGGACATGGGAAACTCCTGTGACAAGCGCGCCAGCCTACCATAGAGCGCTCTGCAAGCCGACCACGGACGTCGGGCGGAACGGCAGAGCGGACGGATTGCATGCGTAGCGACCGTTCGCCTGCGACGCCATGCGTCGCAAGAGGCTCACCCCCTCGGGTGGTGCTGGGCGTGCAGTTCCTGCAGGCGGGCGCGGGCGATGTGGGTGTAGATCTGGGTGGTGGACAGGTCGCTGTGGCCCAGCAGCATCTGGACCACGCGCAGGTCGGCGCCGTGGTTGAGCAGGTGGGTGGCGAAGGCGTGGCGCAGGGTGTGCGGCGACAGCGGCTTGGCGATGCCGGCCACCCGGGCCTGGTGCTTGATCCGGTACCAGAAGGTCTGCCGGGTCATCTGCTCGCCGCGCAGGCTGGGGAACAGCACGTCGCTGGGCTTGCCGTCGAGCAGGAAGGGCCGCGCCTCGCGCAGGTAGCGCTCGACCCAGGCGATGGCCTCCTCGCCCAGCGGCACCAGGCGCTCCTTGCTGCCCTTGCCGAACACCCGCAGCACGCCCTGGCGCAGATTGACCTGCTCCAGGGCCAGGGACACCAGCTCGGTTACCCGCAGACCGCAGGCATAGAGCACTTCGAGCATGGCGCGGTCGCGCAGGCCGATGGGGTCGTCCAGCTCCGGCGCCGCCAGCAGCGCCTCGACGTCCGCCTCGGACAGCGACTTGGGCAGCGGCCGGCCGAGCTGAGGCAGCTCCACCTGCAGGGTCGGGTCCTCGGCGATCAGCCCCTCGCGCAGCAGGTAGCGGTAGAAACCGCGCAGGCCGGAGAGCAGGCGCGCGGTGGAGCGCGCCTTGTAGCCCTGCTCCAGGCGCCAACCCAGGTGGTCGAGGATGCTCTCACGGCCGGCGTGCTGCAGCGCACCGCCGCGCTGATCCAGCCAGGCATGGAAATGGCCGAGATCGCTGCGATAGGCGGCGCGGGTATGCGGCGACAGACCCTTCTCCAGCCACAGGGCGTCGAGGAAACGGTCGATCAGGGGATGGTCGAGAACGGGCATGCGCAGCTGTATTTCGTCAGGACAGGCGCGCTAGTCTTCCATAGCCCACAGCACCACCACCAGCGACAAGGAGTCCTGATGAGCGAATCCCATATCCTGCTCGGCCTCGGCGGCATCGGCGCCGCCGCTCTCGCCAGTCAATGGCTGGCCTGGCGCATGCGTCTCCCGGCGATCCTCTTCCTGCTGCTGTGCGGCATCCTCGCCGGCCCGATCCTCGGCTGGCTGCAGCCGGAGCAGCTGTTCGGCTCCTTGCTGTTCCCCATGGTCTCGCTGTCGGTAGCGCTGATCCTGTTCGAGGGCAGCCTGACCCTGCAGCTGCAGGAACTGCGCGAGATCGGCAGCGTGGTCAGGCGCATGGTCACTTGGGGCGCCCTCAGCACCTGGGCCGTGATCGCCATCGCCACCCACTACCTGCTGGGCTTCTCCTGGGACATGGCGCTGCTGTTCGGCACCCTGACCCTGGTCACGGGGCCGACCGTGATCGCCCCCATGCTGCGGGTCATGCGCCCACGCGCCTCGGTGGGGAACATCCTGCGCTGGGAAGGCATCGTCATCGACCCCATCGGCGCCCTGCTCGCCGTGGTGGTGTTCAGCTTCATCGTCAGCCGCGACATCGGAGCCGCCTGGAGCGAGAGCCTCACTACCTTTGCCGCGGTGATCGCCTGCGGCAGTGCCTTCGGCGCGGCGGGAGGCTGGCTGTTCGGCCTCGTCCTGCGTCGCCACTGGCTGCCGGAATACCTGGAGAACCTCGGCGCCCTGGCCGCGGTACTGGCCATCTTCATCGGCGCCAACGAACTGGTGCACGAATCCGGCCTGCTCGCGGTGACCGTGATGGGCATGTGGCTGGCGAACATGCGCGGCGTGGACGTGCGCCATATCCTGCACTTCAAGGAGAACCTCAGCGTCCTGCTGATCTCCGGCCTGTTCATCATCCTCGCCGCCCGCCTGGACCTGGCCGCCCTGCTCGCCCTCGGCCCCGCCACCCTACTCCTGCTGGCGGTGATCCAGCTGATCGCCCGGCCTCTCAACGTCGCCATCAGCACCGCCGGCTCCAGCCTGAGCTGGCGCGAGCGCGCCCTGCTGGCCTGGATCGCCCCGCGCGGCATCGTCGCGGCCGCCGTCTCGGCGATCTTTGCACAGCGCCTGCAGCAGCACGGATACGAGCAGGCCCACCTGCTGGTACCGCTGACCTTCCTCGTCATCATCGGCACCGTGGTGCTGCAAAGCGCCACGGCACGGCCACTGGCGCGGATGCTGGGCGTGGCGGAGCCCGCCGCACGCGGTTTCCTGATCCTCGGCGCCAACCCGGTGGCCCGCGCCGTCGGGCGAGCGCTACAACAGCAGGGCAGCCGGGTGCTGCTGACAGACTCGAGCTGGGAGAACATCGGCGCCGCGCGCATGGATGGTCTGCCCACCTATTTCGGCAACCCCAGTTCGCAGCACGCCGACGCCCACCTGGACCTCACCGGCATCGGCCAACTGCTGGCGCTGTCGCCCTCCGCGGAACTCAACAACCTGGCCTGCGCCCGCTTCCGCCCGGATTTCGGCAAGAACAACCTCTACTACCTGCAGAGCCCGCGCGAACAGCGGCTGAGCGAGAAGCACAGGGTCAGCGACGAACATCGCGGCCGCCCGCTGGGCCTGCCCGCCCACAGCTACGGCCAGTTGGCCAGCCTGCTGGCACGCGGCGGCGAGGTGCGCAGCACGACCCTCAGCGCCAGCTTCGGCTGGGCAGACTACCGCGCGCTGCACGGCGAGCGAGCGGTCGTGCTGCTGGCCTTCGATCCGCGAGGCTGGGTGCACGTGGCCTGCGACCCGCTGCCGTTCGAACCCGGAGCCGGCTGGACGCTGCTCGCCCTGATCGAGGCCGATACCTGAGAAAGGCGCCCGAAGGCGCCTCTCTCAGGCGAAACCCGGCAGCACCGGCACCGGCTTCTTGTCGTCGCCGATGGCGACGAAGCTGAATACACCGCTGATGGCCTTCTCCCGGCCGCCGCAGTACATACCCTCGACGAACACTTCCACCTCAACCTTGAGGCTGGTGTTGCCGACCGCGATCACCCGGCCGATGAGCTCGACGATGGAACCGGCGGGGATGGCGTGCTTGAAGTCGATGCGGTCGCTGGACACGGTCACCAGCGGCAGGCGGCAGAAGCGCGTCGCGGCGATGAACGACACTTCGTCCATCCAGGCCAGCGCAGTGCCGCCGAACAGCGTGTTGTGATGATTGGTGGTCGGCGGAAACACCGCCTTGGCCACGCGGGTTTCCGACAGGTCGGTGCGACGCTGGATCTCTTGCTCTCTCGGGGTCATGCCACTACTGCTCTCGATGGGATGTGGCTGCCTGTGCTGCGTTGTACTTGTTGTCGCTCGGCAGGAATCGGGTTCGCCGGTCGGCGAGCCCCAGAAACGAAAAAAGCAGCCCGGAGGCTGCTTTCTTCTGCTCGGAAGAGCTGTCCGATCAGGACAGTTTTTCCTTGATGCGAGCCGCCTTGCCGGACAGGTCGCGGAGGTAGTACAGCTTGGCCTTGCGCACGTCGCCGCGGCGCTTGACGCTGACGCTGTCGATCAGCGGGGAGTAGGTCTGGAAGGTACGCTCGACGCCCACGCCGCTGGAGATCTTGCGCACGGTGAAGGCGCTGTTCAGGCCGCGGTTGCGCTTGCCGATGACGACGCCTTCGAAGGCCTGCAGACGGGAACGGTCGCCTTCCTTCACCTTCACCTGGACGATGACGGTGTCACCCGGGGCGAAGGCCGGGATTTCTTTGTTCATCTGCTCGGCTTCGAGCTGCTGAATGATCTTGTTGGTCATGCTGTGCTCCTAAGACAAACCACGGTTTGCCATCGATACGTTAACTATCGTCCCGCTGGTGGATGTATTCCTCCAGCAGCTTCTTCTCTTCTCCAGAAAGCGAGCGGCTATCCAGAAGATCGACTCGGCGCTCCCAGGTCCGACCAAGGGACTGTTGGAGACGCCAGCGCCGGATGTGTTCGTGGTTGCCGCTGAGCAGCACGTCCGGAACACGTTTGCCTTCGTACACCTCGGGGCGGGTGTAGTGCGGGCAATCGAGGAGGCCATCGCTGAACGAGTCCTCCTCGGCGGAATCTGCATGCCCGAGCGCGCCCGGCAGCAACCGCGTTACAGCATCGATCAGCACCATCGCCGGAAGCTCACCGCCGGAGAGGACGTAATCGCCGATCGACCATTCCTCATCGACATGCGCCTCGATGAAGCGCTCGTCGATGCCTTCGTAGCGGCCGGCGATGAGAATCAGCGCCTGCTCGCCAGCCAGTTCACGAACCCCCTGCTGAGTCAGCTGGCGGCCCTGCGGCGACAGGTAGATCACCTTCGCCGCCTCCCCCGCATCGGCCTTGGCCGCAGCCAGGGCCTCTTCCAGGGGCTTGATCTTCATCACCATGCCGGGGCCGCCGCCGAAGGGGCGATCGTCCACGGTCTGGTGGCGGTCGTCGGTGTAATCGCGCAGCTGCCGGCAGTTCAACTGCAGCAGCCCCTGCTTCACCGCACGACTGGTAATGCCGTACTGACTGATGGCGGCGAACATCTCCGGGAAGATGCTGATGACTTCGACACGCATGGCCACTCGCTCAGGCAAGAGCCAGGGGCTCAGAAGTCCGCGTCCCAGTCCACCCGCATCTCGCCGGCGGCCAGGTCGACCCGCTGCACGCACTGCTCGGTATACGGCAGCAGGCGCTCGCGATCATCCAGGCTGCCCGGACAGGGCTTGACCACCATCACATCGTTGGCGCCGGTTTCCAGCAGATGATCGAGACGCCCGAGCAGTTGCCCTTGCAGATCGATCACTTTTAGCCCTACCAGTTGGTACCAGTAGAACTCGCCTTCTTCGAGGTCGGGCAGTTGCTCGCGGGGAACACAAATGTCGAAACCCGCGAGAGTGCGTGCCACTTCGCGGTCATCGAGTCCCTTGAGCTTGGCTACCAGCACCTTGCCTTGCAGGCGGCCGCTGACCAGCTCCATCTGCCTGACCTCACCGTCACGCTTGAGCGTCCAGTGGCGGTAGTCGAGCAGATTGTCGATCGGGTCGGTGAAGGAATAGATCTTCACTTCCCCACGCACGCCGTGCACCGAAGTGATCTTGCCGAGAACAACCAGGTCCTCGGCGGGCGGCGTAGCGTTCATATCACTCAAGCTGCGGACTTGGCAGCTTCCTTCAGCAGCTGAGCAACACGCTCAGACGGCTGAGCGCCCTGGCCGAGCCAGTAGGCAGCGCGCTCCTGGTTCACGGAGAGCTTCACTTCGGCACCGGTGGCGACCGGGTTGAAGAAACCGATGCGCTCGACGAAGCGACCATCGCGCGCATTGCGGCTGTTGGTCACGGTCAGGTGGTAGAAGGGGCGCTTCTTGGAGCCGCCACGAGCAAGACGGATGGTTACCATTGAACTTCGTTCCTGTAATCGGTGCTAACTTGAGGCACACACTTTGAGGGGCCTAGGCCCGAAAGGCCGCATATTCTAAGGATTATCCGGCCGTTTGCAAATCTCTTTTTCGGCCACCCATCGGCGGCCCGTCCTCACAGCTTGGGCAGGCCGCCCGGCATCATGCCGCCGAGACCGCGCATCATCTTGGCCATGCCGCCCTTGGCGGTGAATTTCTTCATCATCTTCTGCATCTGCTTGTGCTGCTTGATCAGCCGCCCGACGTCCTGCACCTGGGTGCCGGAACCCAGCGCGATGCGGCGCTTGCGCGAGCCGCTGATCAACTCGGGATCGCGACGTTCGGCCGGGGTCATGGAACCGATGATCGCCTCCATCTGCTTGAACTGCTTCTCCGCCGTGCCCTGCGCACCGGCCATCTGCGACAGGTTGACCCCGCCGATGGACGGCAGCTTGTCCATCAGGCCGCCGAGGCCACCCATGTTCTTCATCTGCTGCAGCTGGTCGCGGAAGTCTTCGAGGTCGAAGCCCTTGCCCTTCTTCAGCTTCTTGGTGAGCTTCTCGGCCTTCTCGCGGTCGAGGGTCTGCTCGGCCTGCTCGATCAGGCTGAGCACATCGCCCATGCCGAGGATGCGCGAGGCGATGCGGTCCGGGTGGAAGGGCTCCAGCGCGTCGCTCTTCTCGCCCATGCCGATGAACTTGATCGGCTTGCCGGTGATGTGGCGCACGGACAACGCGGCACCGCCACGGGCGTCACCGTCGACCTTGGTCAGCACCACGCCGGTCAGCGGCAGGGCGTCACCGAAGGCCTTGGCGGTGTTGGCGGCGTCCTGGCCGGTCATGGCGTCGACCACGAACAGGGTCTCGGCTGGCTTGATCGCGACATGCACGGCCTGGATCTCGGCCATCATCTCTTCGTCGATCGCCAGGCGACCGGCGGTGTCGACGATGACCACGTCGATGAACTTCAGCTTGGCCTCGGCGATGGCCGCCTGGGCGATGGCCACCGGCTTCTGGCTGATGTCCGAGGGGAAGAAGGTCACGCCGACCTCGCCGGCCAGGGTCTCCAGCTGCTTGATCGCCGCCGGGCGGTAGACGTCCGCGGACACCACCATCACCGACTTCTTCTTGCGCTCCTTGAGGAAGCGCGCCAGCTTGCCGGCGGTAGTGGTCTTGCCCGCGCCCTGCAGGCCGGCCATCAGCACCACGGCCGGCGGAGTCACGGCCAGGGCGAGGTCCTCGTTGGCCGCGCCCATCAGCTCTTCCAGCTCGGCGCGGACGATCTTCACGAAGGCCTGGCCCGGGGTCAGGCTCTTCGATACCTCGGTGCCGACCGCGCGTTCCTTGACCTTGTTGACGAAATCCTTGACCACCGGCAGGGCGACGTCGGCCTCGAGCAGGGCCATGCGCACCTCGCGCAGGGTGTCCTTGATGTTGTCCTCGGTCAGCTTGGCCTTGCCGGTGACATGGCGCAGCGTCTGTGACAGGCGGTCGGTTAGGTTCTCGAACATGCACGATCCTTTGAACGGGGTACTTGCGGCAAGCCGCGGAGTATAACCAACTGGCAGGGCCGCCGACACCGCCGGCGGTCTTTCGTGAAACGCTTCTTATGTGCCACACTCACGGCCTTTCGGGCCCAGCCATACACGGATTTATGCACCCTCTGCTGCCCAGTCTCGCCGCCGCCGGCCTCTACGCCGGCGCCACCCTCTACCAGGGATTGCGCTTCGGCCGCCAGCAGGCGCCGGACAAGCGCCTGCTGGGCCTGCTCGGCGCCCTCGCCCTGGTCGCCCACGCCTTCAGCCTCACCCTGCAGCTGCTGCCGGGCGCCGGCCTTAACCTGGACTTCTTCAACGCCTCCAGCCTGATCGCCTGCGCGGTGATCGCCCTGACCCTGCTCGGCTCCGCGCGCATCCCGGTGGAGAACCTGCTGTTGCTGCTGTTCCCCCTGGGCGCGCTGACCGTGCTGCTGGCGGAGTTCGTGCCGGGCGGCACCAGCCAGCCGATCAACGAGGCGCCGGGCATCCTCGCCCACATCCTGCTGTCGATCCTGGCCTATGGCCTGCTGACCATCGCCATGTTCCAGTCGCTGCTGCTGTCGCTGCAGGACCACCAGCTCAAGCACAAGCACCCGTCCGGACTGATCCGCAACTTCCCGCCGCTGCAGACCATGGAGAGCCTGCTGTTCGGCTTCCTCTGGGCCGGCTGGCTGCTGCTGTCGCTGTCGCTGCTGTCCGGCTGGCTGTTCGTCGACAACCTGCTGGCCCAGCACCTGGCGCACAAGACCCTGCTCTCCTGCCTGGCCTGGCTGGTGTTCGCCGTGCTGCTGTGGGGCCGCCACCAGCTCGGCTGGCGCGGGCACAAGGCGATCCGCTGGACCCTCGCCGGCTTCTGCCTGCTGATGCTGGCCTATTTCGGCAGCAAGCTGGTCCGCGAATTCATCCTGCATATCTGACGCCATGAACCTCGCCCCCTACGAATGGTGGCTGCTGGCGGCGATCCTGATCGCCGGCTGCGTGCTGCTGGCCCGCGAACGCCTGCCCTCCCTCACCCGCCGCGCTGCCGGCGGGGCGCAGGTGCAGGACGCCGGCGAGCGCCGGCACCCGCCCGAGGAAGCCCGCGAACGGCGCCAGCACGCCCTGCTGCAACTGCTGGAGCTGGAGAACGTCACGGTCAACGACATCATGATCCCGCGCGGCGGGGTCATCGGCATCGACCTCGACGCCCCGCTGGCGGAGATCATCGAGCTGCTGCGCCGGGTCGATCACACCCGGCTGCCGGTGTACCGCGGCGGCATCGACCAGATCGAGGGCATCGTCCACATGCGCCGCCTGGCCGCCCTGCTGACCCGCGACCAGCTCAGCCACGAGGCGCTGCTGGCCAGCTGCGTGCCGCCCTACTTCGTGCCCGAGGGCACGCCGCTGGCCACCCAGCTGGTGAACTTCCAGAAGGAGAAGCGCCGCCTCGGCCTGGTGGTGGACGAGTACGGCGACATCCAGGGCATCGTCACCCTGGAAGACCTGCTCAACGAGATCATCGGCGACTTCAGCTACGAGGAAGACGCCGACAATCCGGAAATCCAGGCCCAGGGCGATGGCAGCCAGGTCATCGACGGCGCCGCCAGCATCCGCGAGATCAACAAGAGCCTGGGCTGGCGCCTGCCCAGCGACGGCCCCAAGACCCTCAACGGCCTGGTCACCGAGGCGCTGGAGAGCATTCCCGACAGCCCGGTGTGCCTGAAGATCGGCCCCTACCGCCTGGAAATCCTCGAAGCCAACGAGAACCGCGTGCTGAGCGTGCGCGCCTGGCGCGCCCGGCCGGGCACGCGCTACTAGCCAAATCTCGCCGGGTGCTCCGTCCGGTGCGCGCGGCGCACCCTACCTCTCAACGCAGCCCGCCGAGACGCTCGGCCAGGTGCTCGGCCCAGACGCGGTAGCCCAGGGCCGAGGGATGGTAGCCGTCGCGCGCCAGGTAGTCCGGGCTGAAGCGCAGCGCCACCGGCGCGTACTCGGCGCGCTCCTCGGCGCTGACCCGGCGCAGCGCCGCATCGAGCAGCGCCGCGCGCCGTCCCAGCAACTGCCGCAGCAGCCAGGGCAAGGCGCTGAAATGCTGGATCGGCGGCACGCCGGTGAACACCACCTTCCCGCCCCGCTCGCTCAAGGCACGACTGAGCGAACGCAGCGAATCCTCCCAGCGCGTCAGTGAACTCAGGTGGGTGGTGTCGTTGACTCCGAACACCAACAGCACCAGATCGGCCGGCTCCACCAGCGCCACCGGCAGCAGGCGCTCGCCGGCCTCGGCGGCGGTGATGCCGTTCTCGCCGCAGGCGCGCCAGGCCACCGGCCGCCCCTCGCGCAGGGCCAGCGCCAGGGCCAGTTGCCCGGCCAGCGCCGCTTCCTGCGCCTCGACACCGACCCCGGCCACGGTGGACTCGCCGACCAGCAGCAGGCGCAGGGGCTCGCCCGCCAGTTCGGCGCCGGCCAGGCCGCGCTGCTCCCCGCCCGCCGGCGGCAGGCGCAGTGCCGTGCGCCGGATGTGGATCGCCAGGGGCAATACGAGCGGCAACGCCGCCAACGCCAGCCCCCACCACAACCCGGCGCGCAGGCGGCTCACAGTTCGACCTTGACCGCCTCGGACGCGCGCACCGCCTTGGCCCGCGCCGCGTCCACGCTCTCGTCGCGGGCCAGAGCCACGCCCATGCGCCGCTGGCCGCTGACTTCCGGCTTGCCGAACAGGCGCAGCGCGGTGTCCGCCTCGGCCAGGGCGGCGCCGAGATTGGCGAAGGCCACCTGGCGCGATTCGCCCTCGACCAGGATCACCGCGGAGGCGGACGGGCCGAACTGGCGGATCGCCGGAATCGGCAGGCCGAGGATGGCCCGCGCGTGCAGGGCGAATTCAGACAGGTCCTGGGAGATCAGGGTGACCAGGCCGGTGTCGTGCGGACGCGGCGACACCTCGCTGAACCACACCTGGTCGCCCTTGACGAACAATTCCACGCCGAACAGGCCGCGCCCGCCGAGAGCCTCGGTCACCGCCAGGGCGACCCGCTCGGATTCGGCCAGGGCGGCGGCGCTCATCGCCTGCGGCTGCCACGACTCGTGGTAGTCGCCCTTGACCTGGCGGTGGCCGACCGGTGCGCAGAACGAGGTGCCGCCGATGTGACGCACGGTGAGCAGAGTGATCTCGTAGTCGAAGTCGATGAAACCCTCGACGATCACCCGCCCCTTGCCGGCGCGCCCGCCTTCCTGGGCGTAGTCCCAGGAGGCCTGCAGGTCGGCGTCGCTCTTCAGCACGCTCTGGCCCTTGCCGGACGAGCTCATGATCGGCTTGACCACACAGGGATAGCCGACCGAGCGCACCGCCTCGGCGTAGGCCTCGTAGGTGTCGGCGAAGTGGTACGGCGATGTCGGCAGGCCCAGCTCCTCGGCGGCCAGGCGGCGGATGCCCTCGCGGTTCATGGTCAGCCTGGCGGCGCGGGCGGTGGGCACCACGGTGTAGCCCTCGGCCTCCAATTCCACCAGGGTGTCGGTGGCGATGGCCTCGATCTCCGGCACGATGTAGTGCGGCTTCTCCGCCTCGATCACCGCACGCAGGGCGGCGCCGTCGAGCATGCTGGTCACATGACTGCGGTGCGCCACCTGCATGGCCGGGGCATCGGCGTAGCGGTCGACGGCGATCACTTCGCAGCCCAGGCGCTGCAGTTCGATCACCACTTCCTTGCCCAGCTCGCCGGAGCCACAGAGCAGGACGCGGGTCGCGGTGGGCGACAAGGGGGTACCTATACGGGGCATCAAGACATCCTCGAATGAAAAACGCGGTGAAGAGTGAAAGGCAGGGAGGAATCAGTGGCCGGCCAGCTGCAGCAGCTGGCCGGCGGCGCGGGCGCGCTCCAGGCAGAGCGCCAGGACCGCGCGCCGCTCGTGGTTGTCCATGCGGCCCCAGCGGGTGATCTCGGCCGCGGTGCGCTGGCAGCCGATGCAGATGTCCTGTTCGTCCAGCGCGCAGATGCTCACGCAGGGCGACTTGACCGGGCGCTCTTCGCTCACGCCTCGTCCTCGGCCAGGTCGCGGGCGTAGCGCTGGGCGTTGTGCACGTAGTGGGCGGCGCTGCCCTCGAGCATCTTCTTCTGCTGTTCGTTGAGTTCGCGCACCACCTTGCCCGGGCTGCCCATCACCAGGCTGCCGTCGGGAATCTCCTTGCCCTCGGGGATCAGGCTGTTGGCGCCGATGATGCAGTACTTGCCGATCTTCGCACCGTTGAGGATCACCGCGTTGATGCCGATCAGGCTGTAATCGTCCACCGTGCAGCCGTGCATCATCACGTTGTGGCCGACGGTGACGCCCTTGCCCAGGGTCAGCGGGAAGCCCATGTCGGTGTGCATCACGGTGCCGTCCTGCACGTTGCTGTTCTCGCCGATGTGGATCAGCTCGTTGTCGCCACGCAGCACGGCGCCGAACCAGACGTTGGCGCCCTTCTCCAGCTTCACCTTGCCGATCACGCTGGCGGTGGGCGCGATCCAGCTCTCGGGATGGGTCTCGACACGGGCATCGCCCAGGCGGTACTTCATGGGGTGTCTCCTCTCAGACCTTGATGATCCGGACCGACGGCTGCGGTGGCCTCTCCAGGTCGATGCCGGCGTCGAACGCCAGGTTGACCAGCTCGACGATCATCACCGCCGTCAGGCCCCAGATCTTGTAGTTGTCGTAGTGGTAGCAGGGCACGTACCAGCTGCGCCCCTCGTAGTCGATGCGGTGGGTGACCTCGGGCGGGCTTTCGATGAAGAAGCGCAGCGGCACCGAGAACACCGCGGCGATCTCGTCGTCGTTGGGCCGGTACTCGACGTAGTCCGGCACCACCCCGACCCAGGGCGTGACGCGGATGCCGAAGCGCGACACCAGCGGGCTGAGCGGGGCGACCATTTCCACCAGGCCGGGCGGCAGGCCGACCTCCTCCTCCGCCTCACGCAGCGCGGTGAAGGCCAGGTCGATGTCGTCCGGGTCGCGCCGCCCGCCGGGGAAGGCCACCTCGCCGCCGTGGGTGGACAGGCCGCTGGCGCGCAGGGTCAGCACCAGCTCCGGTTCGTCGCAGCGGGTCAGCGGCACCAGCACGGCCGCCTCGGGATGGCGCGGGTCGGTCTCCAGGCTGCGCGGAGTATGGCCGCGCACGCGCTGCAGGAGCTCGTCGAGCATGTCGATTCTCGGTTCTTCGTTATACCCGGCATCATGGCACGAAGGCGCGGAGTGCCCAAGACCCGCAGATCGTCAACGCGCTTGCCGCCGCTCCGGTGCAACGCCAAGATGGGCGACAATCCAGGAGAAATCGACATGAAGTTCTGCAGCCAGTGCGGCGGCCCGATGGAACAGCGCATCCCCGCGGGCGACAACCGCATACGCTTCGTCTGCACGCAGTGCCACCTCATCCACTACCAGAACCCGCGCATCGTCGCCGGCTGCCTGCCGGTGTGGGGCGAGCAGGTGCTGCTGTGCCGCCGCGCCATCGAACCGCGCCGCGGCTTCTGGACCCTGCCGGCCGGCTTCATGGAGAACGGCGAGACCATGGCCGAGGCGGCCATGCGCGAGACCGACGAAGAGGCCTGCGCACGAGTGCGCGACCTGCACCTGTACACCCTGTTCGACCTGCCGCACATCAGCCAGCTCTATGTGTTCTTCCGCGCCGAACTGGCCGACCTGGACTTCCGCGCCGGCGAGGAAAGCCTGGAGGTGCAGCTGCTCCACGAGCGGGAAATCCCCTGGAACGAGCTGGCCTTCCCCACGGTCGGACGTACTCTGGAATGTTACTTCGCCGACCGCCGCGAGCAGCACTATCCTGTGCGCAACGAGGGTCTGGCCGCCTTTCGCCCTCTCAGATAACCGTCACTCACCCGAACGGGAGCATTGCCATGGACACCAGCAACCACCACAGCCTGCGCACCTTGTTCGAGCAGCTCGGGCTGCCCTCCAGCAACGAGGAGATCGCCGCCTTCATCCGCGATCATCAGTTGTCCAATGGCGAGAAGCTGGCCAAGGCGCCGTTCTGGACCGAGGCGCAGGCCAACTTCCTCGCCGAGTCGCTCAAGCGCGATTCCGACTGGGCAATCCAGGTCGACGAACTGGCCGTGTCACTGACCCAGAAGCCCTGACAGCGACAGACGCAACAGGCTGGCCGCCGTCGCCGGATCATCCGCGTCGGTGACCAGCAGCAGGTCGTCGCCCGCCTCGTCCAGCGCGATGCCCTCTACTTTCCAGCGGCCGTCCAGCTCGGCCAACCGCCGCACCCGGCCGTCATGCCCGACCAGCCCGATCACGGCGCCCAGGCAGGCGCCGTCGTTGTAGCTGTCCGCCGTGTTCTCCGCCACCGCGCTGAACAGCCAGCGGCCATCCGCCAGCGCCGCCCCGTCGGTGAAACCCAGCGCCACGCCCGCCAGCTCGCCCAGGTCGAGCGGCTGGATGGCGCGAGGCGCGGGAACACTCCCTGCGCCATTCAGCCAATCCCGCAGCTCAGCCCAGGGGTAGCGCACGGCGGCATTGGCAGCCCAGCCCTGGTTGCCACGCTGCAACAGGAGAAATTCGTCACCGAGCAGGAAGCCGCCTTCAATGTTCAGGTCGGCAAAGTGCCGCCGCAGCGGCTGATACAGCGGAGCCAGGTCGACCTGCCGAGGCCGCGCGCCCTCTGCCAACCCCAGCAGCACGCCACGCTGGCGCTCCGGCGTCGAGCCCGAACCCAGCGCCAACAGTGCGCCCTCGGGACAGCCAGCCATTGCCGGCAGCAGGGCCAGAACCTCCAGATCCGGCTTGACGGCCTTGCGGGCGGCCTTCTCAATCGGCAGATCGCCCTCGAACAGACGCAGCAGCCGGCCGGGGCCCGGATCGCCGAGAGTGAACAGGCCCAGATGCAGCTCGTCATCGGCCACCACGTACAAATGCCGACCGACCCTGACCAGCGCGCTGGCTGCGCCGAGATGGACATGGCCCAAGGGGTGATCCAGCGGGTCGAGGGTCAGGGTGCGCAGCAGCGTAGATCGGAACATCACGGACTCCGGGATGAGATGCCTGTCGCCGACCGATGCTACCCAGCCACCATCCGACTGACGAGGATTGAACAAGCCTGGCGCTATAGGCAGACTCCGCGCTGACAACCCGATCTCAGAATCGGGGCCAACGGAAACGCCCTCGGAACATCCCATGCGCTGGTTGCTCGCCCTACTCTGCATTACCGTGGTCAGCCTCTCCCACGCCTCCGCCGCGCCCACCCTCGGCGGCAAGACGGTGGACAAGGTCCTCGTGCTCAAGTCCGAGCGCAAGCTGCACCTGATGGGGCGCGGCGAAGTGCTCAAGTCCTACCGCATCTCCCTGGGCAAGCAGCCCAAGGGCGCCAAGGTGCGCGAGGGCGACAACCGCACGCCGGAAGGCTTCTACTGGATCGACTGGCGCAAGACCAGCGACAAGTACAACCTGTCCATGCATATCTCCTACCCCAACGCCCGCGACGCGGCCAACGCGCGCAAGCAGGGCGTGCCGGCCGGCGGCATGATCATGATCCACGGCACCCCGCTGGACGACGAATACCCCGAGTGGTTCTTCGGCACCCTGGACTGGACCGAGGGCTGCATCGCCATGCAGAACGCCGACATGCGCGAAGTCTGGAAACTGGTGCAGGACGGCACGCTGATCGAAATCCGTCCCTGAGGGCACGAAAGAGACGAGCTAGGCGCCCACGGGCTTTGTGGGAGCGGCCTTGGCCGCGATGCTTTGCTGTCACCCCCATTCGCGGACAAGTCCGCTCCCACAAGGTCAATGGCGCTCGCCAACCATGGAAAATGCCTTAACTGACAGGCATTAGCCCACGGGCGCCTTTTCATGGCCATATCCACACTAGTGGTTGCACACCTTGCAGAAGCGGCTTCAGCCGCGAAATTCGCGGCCAATCGGAATGCCGCCCAGCCGCTCCCACAAAGGCAGGATGGCGCTACCAACACGTAACGGGGACACAGCCTTTTCATGCCCGCGATTTGTCGGACGATAATTGGCGCGATAAATTGTTGCGCAGATATCAATTGGAGAGCCCGCCATGAAAACGCCCCGTTCCTGCGAGGTCCTGCGCCTGGACAATCAGCTGTGCTTCGCCTTGCATTCCACCTCGCTGCTGATGACCAAGGTCTACAAGCCGCTGCTGCAGAGCATCGGCCTGACCTACCCGCAGTACCTGGCCATGCTGGTGCTGTGGGAAGGCGACGGCATCACAGTGGGCGAGATCAGCGCGCGCCTGCTCACCGACCCCGGCTCGCTGACTCCGCTGCTCAAGCGCCTGGAAGGCGAAGGCCTGATCACCCGCACCCGCAGCAGCGCCGACGAGCGCGTGGTGGAGCTGCGCCTGACCGACAAGGGCCGCGCCCTGCAGCATGAGGCCGAGCGCTTCCCCGGCTGCATCCTCGAAGCGGCCGGCCAGAGCGAGGCGCAGATCAGCGAACTCAAGGATCGCATCGTCGCCCTGCGCGACCAGTTGCAGAACGCCGTCTGACCTCGCCACCCGGCAACACCCCTCCTCCAGCTCCACCGCTGCGCTTATTCCTCACCAGGCGTAGAGCTAGCGCAAATTCATCTAACAAATAACTTGCGCACAAAATAAAACTACAATAAATTTCTTTCCACGTACTTACTTAGCGCGCAAGATTTTAGACGACAATCAAACTGGAGATCCGCTCATGCAAACCATCAGGCCCCTGTACACCGCTACCGCCACTGCCACCGGAGGCCGCGACGGCCGTGCCGTTTCCTCCGACGGTTTCCTCGACGTCAAACTGACCACCCCGCGCGAGCTGGGCGGCGCCGGCGGCGAAGCCACCAACCCCGAGCAACTGTTCGCCGCCGGTTATTCGGCCTGCTTCATCGGCGCCCTGAAATTCGTCGCCAGCCAGAAGAAGCAGGCCCTCCCGGCCGACGCCTCGATCACCGGCAAGGTCGGCATCGGCCAGATTCCCGGCGGCTTCGGCCTGGAAGTGGAACTCGGCATCAGCCTGCCGGGACTCGACCGCGCCGTGGCCGAGGAACTGATCGCCGCCGCCCACCAGGTCTGCCCGTACTCCAACGCCACCCGCGGCAACATCGACGTACGCCTGGTACTGGTCTGAATCCGACAGGCAGCAAGGAGAACCACCATGACCATCAAGACAATCGCCGCCAGCAGCCTGCTCGCCCTGGCCATCGGCAACGCCTTCGCCGCCGGCAGTCCCGGCGTGGAACACCACACCCAGGCCTTCCTCCAGGCCCTGGAGGCCAGTGGCGGCAAGCCGCTGGAGAGCCTCGACCCACAGGACGCCCGCGCCGTGCTGGTCGGCGCCCAGGCCTCGGTCGAGGTCGACCTCTCCGGGGTGAGCGTCAGCGAGAAGACCATCGAGGCCTCCGGCCAGTCGATCCCGCTGACCATCATTCGGCCCGAGGGCGTGAAAGGCGACCTGCCGGTGTTCATGTTCTTCCACGGCGGCGGCTGGGTGCTCGGCGACTACCCGACCCACGCCCGCCTGATCCGCGACCTGGTGGTGAACTCCGGCGCCGTGGCCGTCTATGTCGGCTACACCCCGTCGCCGGAAGCCAGGTACCCGGCCGCCATCGACCAGGCCTACGCCGCCACCCGATGGGTCGGCGAACACGGCAAGAAGATCGGCGTGGACAGCTCGCGCCTGGCCGTGGCCGGCAACAGCGTCGGCGGCAACATGGCTGCGGTGGTCGCGCTCAAGGCGAAGGAGGCCGGCACGCCCAGGCTGCGCTTCCAGCTGCTGCTGTGGCCGGTGACCGACGCCGATTTCGAGACCGCCTCGTACGGCCAGTTCGCCCAGGGCCACTTCCTGACCAAGCCGATGATGCAGTGGTTCTGGGACAACTACACCAGCGACCCGAAGCAGCGTGCCGAACGCTTCGCCTCGCCGCTGCGGGCCTCGGTCGAGCAGCTGCAGGGCCTGCCGCCGGCACTGGTGCAGACCGCCGAGTTCGACGTGCTGCGCGACGAGGGCGAGGCCTACGCGCGCAAGCTGGACGCCGCCGGCGTGACGGTCACTGCGGTGCGGGTCAACGGCATGATCCACGACTACGGCCTGCTCAACCCGCTGGCCCACGTGCCTGCCGTGCAAACGGCCCTGCGCCAGGCCGGCGCCGAGCTGAAGCAGCATCTGCGCTAGAGACAGGATCAGTCGTAGGGTGCGCCGTGCGCACCGGCAAGCTGTACATTTTCCCGGTGCGCGCGGCGCACCCTACGCATGCAGGCACAGACCCGAAATCGGCTCAAGAAAAAACGCCGCGACTCCCATGGGGTCGCGGCGTTTTTCTCGAGTGGAACAGCCCTGCGGCTCAGGCCAAGGCCTCTGTCATGCAGAGCAGATCAGAACTGCAGGTCGGACAATCGCCACACATCGAAGGCGGGCGTCTCGTAGGGATGGCTCTTCTTCATGGCCTTGACCGTGTCGTGGATCAGCTCGTCGGCCACCACCAGCTCCACCTTCCATTCCGCCACTTCCTCGATCCGGTCGACCTGACCGAGGAAGGGATCACTGCCGGCCAGCGGGCGGAACTGGCCCTTGCCCAGGGTCTGCCAGCAGCAGCTGTCGTAGTGTCCGATACGTCCCGCACCCGCCGCGAACACCGCGGCCTTCACTTCTTCCAGATGGCTTTCCGGCACATAGAAACAGAACTTGTACATCCAGCCCCTCCGAGCATCGACGAATACAGCGACCCGAGAGCCGCTCTGCCAAGGCAATACTGGCATTGTGCCTTATCCCTGGCGCGCGGCCTAGTTCGCAAGTCTGGATTGGAGTGTTGCAGAAACGAAACGTCCGGACTGGCCCTAGAGCCATTAGCCATAAGACCGACCGGTTTAATCACCCTGGGTGAAGCGGCGCCAGCGCTCTCGGAAGCCCTCGGCGGGCGGGCTGTGACTGCCGTCGCAATAGGGCAGGCGCCGGGACAGGCCACAACGACAGAGCAGCACCCGTTGCTGGCGTGCGGGCTGCAGGCACAGGCCCTCGGTGCAACCGGGAGGACAATCGGGCAACACGGGCGAGCGCCCGCAGCGGCACAGCAGATGGGTCTCGCCAGGGTTGACCTGGCGGACTTCGGGAAGGAGGGGCTCGTCGGCCATCACGCCGCCGCGGCAGGCCCCTCGCCCTCGCGGGAGAGGGGCGGCGCGGTCAGTCGACCCAGACGCGGGCATTGCGGAACATGCGCAGCCAGCCGCCGTCTTCCTGCCACTCGTCCGGGCGCCAGGAGTTCTGCACGGCGCGGAACACCCGCTCCGGGTGCGGCATCATGATGGTCACGCGGCCATCGCGGCTGCACAGACCGGTGATACCGCGTGGCGAGCCGTTCGGGTTGGCCGGGTAGGTCTCGGTGACCTTGCCGTGGTTGTCGATGAAGCGCAGCGCAACGGTGCCGGACAGGTCGGCCTCCAGCAGCGCCTCCTCGCTCTCGAACTCGGCATGGCCCTCGCCGTGGGCGATGGCGATCGGCATGCGCGAACCGGCCATGCCCTGGAGGAAGATCGACGCCGACTCCTGCACCTGGACCATGGCCACGCGCGCCTCGAACTGCTCCGAACGGTTGCGCACGAAGTGCGGCCAGAACTCGGTGCCGGGGATCAGCTCATGCAGGTTGCTCATCATCTGGCAGCCGTTGCACACACCGAGGGCGAAGCTGTCCTTGCGTGCGAAGAAGGCGGCGAAGCCATCGCGGGCGCGGCTGTTGAACAGCACCGACTTGGCCCAGCCCTCGCCCGCGCCGAGCACGTCGCCGTAGGAGAAGCCGCCGCAGGCCACCAGGCCCTTGAACTCGTCCAGGCTGACGCGGCCGGCGAGGATGTCGCTCATGTGCACATCGATCGCGCTGAAGCCGGCGCGGTCGAAGGCCGCGGCCATCTCCACCTGGCCGTTGACGCCCTGCTCGCGCAGGACCGCCACCTTCGGCCGTGCACCCTTCTTGATATAGGGCGCGGCGATGTCCTGGTTGACGTCGAACGACAGCTTGGTCGACAGGCCGGGGTTGTCCTCGTCGAGGATCAGGTCGAATTCCTGGTCGGCGCCGTCGGCGTTGTCGCGCAGGCGCTGGATGCGGTAGCTGGTCTCGGCCCACTGGCGCTGCAGCAGGCGACGCTCGCCGCCGAACACCGGCGCGCCGTTGAAGCTGATGGCCACGTCGCCGCCGTTGACCGGCTGGCCGATCACGGCAACGCAGTCGTCCAGGCCGGCGGCGCTGAACTGGGCGAGGATTTCCGGGGTGGCGTCCTGGCGCACCTGGACCACCGCACCCAGTTCCTCGTTGAACAGCACGGCCGCCAGCTCGGAGGCGTCGTCGGCCAGGCCATCGAGGAACAGGTTGAGGCCGCAGTGGCCGGCGAAGGCCATTTCCAGGGCGGTGGTCAGCAGGCCACCGTCGGAGCGGTCATGGTAGGCCAGGATGTGGCCGTCGGCGTTGAGCCCCTGGATCACGGCGAAGAAGGCCTTGAGGTCTTCGGCGTCGTCCACGTCCGGCACGCTCTGGCCGAGCTGGGCATAGGTCTGCGCCAGGATCGAGCCGCCCATGCGGTTCTGCCCGCGGCCGAGGTCGATCAGGATCAGGTCGGTCTCGCCCTTGTCCAGGCGCAGTTGCGGGGTCAGCGATTGGCGCACGTCCTGCACCGGGGCGAAGCCGGAGATCACCAGCGACAGCGGCGAGGTCACGCTCTTGTCGACGCCCTCGTCCTGCCAGCGGGTCTTCATGGACATGGAGTCCTTGCCCACCGGGATGGTGATGCCGAGCGCCGGGCACAGCTCCATGCCGACCGCTTTCACGGTGTCGTACAGGCGCGCGTCCTCGCCCGGGTGGCCGGCGGCGGCCATCCAGTTGGCGGACAGCTTGATGTCGGAGAGTTTCTCGATGCGCGCGGCGGCCAGGTTGGTGATGGTTTCGCCCACCGCCATACGGCCCGACGCTGGAGCATCCAGCAGGGCCAGCGGAGTGCGCTCGCCCATGGCCATGGCCTCGCCGGTGTAGACGTCGAAGCTGGTGGCAGTCACGGCGCAGTCGGCCACCGGCACCTGCCACGGACCGACCATCTGGTCGCGGGCGACCAGGCCGGTGATGGTGCGGTCGCCGATGGTGATCAGGAAGCTCTTGCTGGCCACGGCCGGGTGGCGCAGCACACGGCTCACGGCTTCGGTGATATCGACGCCGGAGGCGGAGAAGTCATCGCCCTGCTCCGCCTCGCGGGCCACACTGCGGTGCATGCGCGGCGGCTTGCCGAGCAGCACTTCCAGGGGCATGTCCACCGGCTTGTTGCCGAAGTGGCTGTCGGAGACGGTCAGGTGCGGCTCGGCGATGGCCTCGCCGACCACCGCGAACGGGCAGCGCTCGCGCTCGCAGATGGCCTTGAAGCGCTCGAAGTCGGCGGCGTCGACCGACATCACGTAGCGCTCCTGGGACTCGTTGCACCAGATTTCCAGCGGGGCCATGCCCGGCTCGTCATTCGGCACCGCACGCAGCTCGAAGCGACCACCACGGCCGCCGTCGTTGATCAGCTCCGGCAGGGCGTTGGAGATACCACCGGCGCCGACGTCGTGGATGAACTTGATCGGGTTGTCGGCGCCCAGCTGCCAGCAGCGGTCGATCACTTCCTGGCAGCGACGCTCCATTTCCGGGTTGTCGCGCTGCACCGAGGCGAAGTCCAAGTCGGCGGAGCTGGCGCCGGTGGCCATGGAGGACGCGGCGCCGCCGCCCAGGCCGATCAGCATGGCCGGACCGCCGAGCACGATCAGCTTGGCGCCGACCGAGATTTCGCCCTTCTGCACGTGGTCTTCACGGATGTTGCCGAGACCGCCGGCCAGCATGATCGGCTTGTGGTAGCCACGCACTTCCTCGCCACGCGGGCTCTGCACGGCCTGCTCGAAGGTGCGGAAGTAGCCGTTCAGCGCGGGGCGGCCGAATTCGTTGTTGAACGCGGCGCCGCCCAGCGGGCCCTCGATCATGATGTCCAGCGCGGTGACGATGCGCTCGGGCTTGCCGTAGGGCTTCTCCCAGGGCTGCTCGAAACCGGGGATGTTCAGGTTGGACACGGTGAAGCCGGTCAGGCCGGCCTTGGGCTTGGCGCCGCGGCCGGTCGCGCCCTCGTCGCGGATCTCGCCGCCGGAGCCGGTGGAGGCGCCGGGGAACGGGGCGATGGCGGTCGGGTGATTGTGGGTCTCCACCTTCATCAGGATGTGCACCGGCTCAACGGTGGCGCCGTACTCACGGGTGGCCGGATCGGGGAAGAAGCGTCCGGCCTGGTGGCCGACGATCACCGAGGCGTTGTCCTTGTAGGCGGACAGCACGCCCTCGCGGTGCAGCTCGTAGGTGTTCTTGATCATGCCGAACAGGGACTTGTCCTGGCTCTGGCCGTCGATGTCCCAGCTGGCGTTGAAAATCTTGTGGCGGCAGTGCTCGGAGTTGGCCTGGGCGAACATCATCAGTTCGACGTCGTGCGGGTTGCGGCCCAGCTCGGTGAAGCTCTTCACCAGGTAGTCGATCTCATCCTCGGCCAGGGCCAGGCCCAGCGCGACGTTGGCCTGCTCCAGCGCGGCGCGGCCGCCGCCGAGCACGTCCACGGCGGTCAGCGGCTTGGGCTCGGCGTGGCTGAACAGGCCGGCGGCCTCTTCCAAGGCGCTCAGGACGAGCTGGGTCATGCGGTCGTGCAGCAGGGCGGCGACGGCCTGGCTGTCGGCCTCGCTCAGCTCGCCGGCGACGTAGTAGGCGATGCCGCGCTCCAGGCGCTCGATCTTGGCCAGGCCGCAGTTGCGGGCGATGTCCGTGGCCTTGCTCGACCAGGGCGAGATGGTGCCGAAGCGCGGGATGACCAGGAACAGCCTGCCAGCGGGCTCCTGCACCGGCACGCTCGGGCCGTACTTCAGCAGCCGGGCCAGCACCTGCTCTTCGTCGGCGGTGAGCACACCGGTCACTTCGGCGAAGTGCGCGAACTCGGCGTACAGCCCGGTCACGGCGGGGACCTTGGCGGTCAGTTGCGAAAGCAGTTTGCCGTGGCGGAAGGCGGAGAGAGCGGGCGCGCCGCGCAGGATCAACATCGTGAACAGCCTCTGGGAAGGGGTGTGCTTGGAGGCCGTGCATTCTAGCCTAAAGCGCCGCTCGACGGCACACCCATGCCGCACTAGCAAAGCGCCGGAAATCTGTCGAGATATGGCGCCCACCGGGCTTTGCGTATACTGCGCCGATGTTTGCCCACATCGCGTTGCGCATTCGCTCGACCGCCTCCCTGTTGGCGACCGTTATCCTTCTGATGCTCGCGGGCTGCGACGGCTCCGTCGCCAAGCAGCCCAGCACCCTCGAGCGCGTGCAGGAGGAGGGTGTGCTGCGCGTGATCACCCGCAACAGCCCCACCACCTACTTCCAGGACCGCAGCGGCGAGACCGGCTTCGAGTACGAGCTGGCCAAGCGCTTCGCCGACAGCCTGGGCGTCGAGCTGAAGGTGGAGACCGCCGACAACCTGGACGACCTGTTCATCCGCCTCAACCAGCCGGGCGGCCCGGTGCTGGCCGCCGCCGGCCTGGTCTCCAGCAGCGGCCGCCGGACCCAGGCCAACTTCTCCCGCCCCTACCTCGACGTCACCCCGCAGGTGGTCTACCGCGACGGCCAGCGCCGCCCCACCCGCCCCGAGGACCTGGTCGGCCGGCGCATCCTGGTGCTCAAGGGCAGCAGCCACGCCGAGCAACTGGCCGAACTGAAGAAGACCCTGCCGGAGCTGCAGTACGAGGAATCCATCGACGTCGAGGTGGTGGACCTGCTGCGCATGGTCGACGAGGGCCAGGTGGACCTGACCCTGGTCGACTCCAACGAACTGGCGATGAACCAGGTCTACTTCCCCAACGTGCGCGTCGCCTTCGACTTGGGCGAGGCGCGCAGCCTGGGCTGGGCGGTGGCCGCCGGCGAGGACGACAGCCTGCTGCGCGAGGTCGACCACTTCCTCGCCCTGGTCCAGGAGAACGGCAGCCTGCAGCGCCTCAAGGAACGCTACTACGGCCACGTCGACGTGCTCGGCTACGTCGGCGCCTACACCTTCGCCAAGCACCTGCAACAGCGCCTGCCGCGCTACGAGCAGCACTTCAAGCAGGCCGCCGAGAAGCACAAGGTGGACTGGCGCCTGCTGGCCGCCATCGGCTACCAGGAATCCCTCTGGACCGCCGACGCCACCTCCAAGACCGGCGTGCGCGGGCTGATGATGCTGACCCAGAGCACCGCCCAGGCGATGGGCGTGGTCAACCGGCTCGACCCCAGGCAGAGCATCGCCGGCGGCGCCAAGTACTTCACCCTGGTGCACAGCGGCCTCACCGAAGACATGAGCGAGCCGGACCGCACCTGGTTCGCCCTGGCCGCCTACAACATCGGCATCGCCCACCTGGCGGACGCCCGCAAGCTGGCCCAGGCCGAGGGTCTGGACCCGAACAAGTGGCTGGACGTGCAGAAGATGCTTCCGCGCCTGTCGCAGAAGCGCTGGTACAGCAAGACCCGCTACGGCTACGCCCGCGGCGGCGAGACCGTGCATTTCGTGCGCAACGTGCGCCGTTACTACGACATCCTCAACTGGGTGACCCAGCCCCAGCTCGAAGGCACCCGGGTCGCGGAGAGCGGCCTGCACGTGCCGGGCGTGGACAAGACCAAGCCCAAGGAAGAGCAGAACCCGCTCTGACTAGAGCACTTTCTGGTTGCTCTTGGCGCAATGACTGATGGCCTGCCGGGCGGCGGGCAGGGCGCGGTAGGCGCCCATGCAGGCGGCCATGGTGTCCATCCGGCGCACGGTCATGCTCGACTGTTCGTCGACGCTGATCAGGTAGGGGTGGTCGTAGCGCGCGCGGTCGAACCAGAGCTGGATGTCCTGGGTGCCGGTGACGCAGCGGTACTGCATCTGCACGCTGAATCCCTGCATCCTGTCGCGACGCAGGATGTGATGGTACTTCAGCCAGTCGCCGTCGCGCTGGCCCTGCCGGACCGCCTCGCGGCAGGCGTCGAGGCTGGTGATGTCCGCTTCGTGGAGGAAGATGCTCTGCGCCAGGTTGGAGTCGTTCAGGCCGGCCGTGGCCAGGAGATAGACCTTCTCTTCGGCCGCCTGGGCCTGGAGGCCGAACAGCATCAGCGACAACAACACTCCCTGTTTCACAGGCGAATCTCCGAAATGTCCGAGGTGCGCGCAGCCTAGCAGCGAGCCGCTTCGCTGCAAAGCGTGGCTATGCCCGGCGCGCCTTGAAGAAGGCGCTGAGCATCTCACTGCACTCCTCGGCCAGCAGGCCGCCCTCGATCAGCACCCGGTGGTTGAGGAAGGTCTGCTCGAAGAACTGCCCGCGGCTCACCGCCACCCCGGCCTTGGGCTCGGTGGTGCCGTAGACCACCCGGGCGATGCGCGAGTGCACGATCAGCCCGGCGCACATGCTGCACGGCTCCAGGGTCACGTACAGGGTGCTGCCGGGCAGGCGGTAGTTCTGCGCGGCCAGGGCGGCCATGCGGATCGCCACCATCTCGGCATGGGCGCTGGGGTCATGGGTGCCGATCGGGCAGTTGTAGCCGCGCCCCACCACCTCGCCGTCCTGCACCAGCACCGCGCCCACCGGCACCTCGCCGAGCGCGGCGCCCTGGCGGGCCAGTTCCAGGGCCTCGCGCATGAAGCGCTCGTCCTGGCTGCGGTCGATGATTCGCGGCTGGCGCATCACACCACCTCGATGGCGGCCATCAGGCCGGTCTCCATGTGGTCGATCACATGGCAATGGAACATCCACACCCCCGGATTATCGGCGACGAAGGCGATGCGCGCCGTCTCGTTCTTGCCCAGCAGGTAGGTATCGGTGAAGTACGGCACGATGTCGCGGCGGTCCGAGTCCAGCACCTTGAAGGCCATGCCGTGCAGGTGGATCGGGTGCTGGTACTGGGCCATGTTGCGCAGCACGAAGATGTAGTGGCCGTCCTTCTTCAGGCTGGCAATGGGCCGATCGGCGCAGGTCTTGTCGTTGATGTCCCAGGCCTGGCCGTTGATCTGCCAGTACTTGTAGCTGCCGCCCTTGGACACATCGCCGGACAGCGCCGCCGCCCACTCGAAGTTGAAGCGCAGGGTCTCGGCGTGGGCCAGGTCGGGCTCCGGCAGCGGGTTGGCCGGCAGCGCCGGCGGCCAGTCGCCGGCAGCGTCGGTGCTGGCCACGCCCTTGATCGTCGCCAGGCGCAGCGGACCGTTGCGCAGCGGCAGTTCCTGCCCCGCCGCCGGTACCTTCAGCGCCAGGTCGATGCGCATGCCCGGGCCCAGCCAGTATTCCTTGCCCAGCGGGCGCGGCGCGACCGGATTGCCGTCCAGGGCATAGATGCGCGCCTCGCCACCCGGCAGGTTGAGGCGGTAGGTGATGGTGCTGTCGACATTGATCAGGCGCAGGCGCACCACCTGCCCGGCCGGCAGCTCCAGGGTCGGCAGCGGCTGGCCGTTGATGGTCGACAGGCGCCCGCGGGTGCCTTCGCGGGCGGCCAGGCGCGGCACCAGGAAGTCGGTGAAGGCGCCCTGCTCGTCGACGTGCCAGGTCTTCAGGCACAGGGTGCGCTCGTGGCGGAAGCCGGTCGGTTCGCGCTCCTCGACGATCAGCGGGCCGACCAGGCCGCGGCCGAGCTGCTCGGTGCTGGCGGTGTGCGGGTGGTACCAGTAGCTGCCGGCGTCCGGGCAGAGGAAGTCGTAGTCGAAGTACTCGCCGGGCTTGACCGGCAGTTGCGACACATAGGGCACGCCGTCCATCTCCAGCGGCAGGCGGATGCCGTGCCAGTGGATGGTGGTGTCCACTTCCAGCTGGTTGATGAAGCGTACGCGCAGGCGCTCGCCCTGGCGGCAGCGCAGCTCCAGGCCGGGCGCCTGGCCGCCGTAGGCCCAGGCCGGCGTCTTGTGGCCGGGCACCAGCTCCACGTCGAGCGGCGCGGCGATCAGTTCGTAGTCGTGGGTCGCGACGTTCTCCGGGCGGCCCAGCCAGTAGCGCACGCCACCGGCGCCGAGGCCGACCACGCCGAGGCCGGCCAGGCCAGCGAGCACTTGTCTGCGGGTGAAGCTCATGATTCAGGCTCCTGAAGCGGTAACGGCACGGGCGCTAATCAGGTGTCGGGCGCGCCTCTGCGGGCACTGCCCCGGCGCGCACGATAGCGCGTCGGGCGGATCGCGGCGGCGGACAATTCGTCGCACCGTTTGTCAGGCCCCGCGCCGTGCATAGGCGCGGGTGGTCAGCAGATACACCGGCACCCCGGACACCAGCACGATCAGCGCCGCGTAGGGTGCCGCCCCGGCATACTCCAGGTTGCCGGTGTGCGACCACACGGCGGTGGCCAGGGTGTCCAGGCCGGTCGGGCCGAGGATCAGGGTGGCGGTCAGCTCCTTCATGCAGTCGAGGAACACCAGCACGAAGCCGGCACCAATCGCCGGGAAGATGATCGGCAGAGTGACCTTGAGAAAGGTCGCCAGCGGCGTCTGGCCGAGGGTACGCGAGGCCTCCTCCAGCTGCGGCGAGGCCTTCTCCAGCGCCACGCGGATCGAGCCCTGGGCCATCGGCATGAACAGCAGCGCATAGCACACCAGCAGCAACAGGCTGGTCTGGTACAGCGCCGGCACGTAGCCGAGGGCGAAGAACACCAGCGACAGGGCGATCACCAGCCCCGGCAGGGCGTGCAGCAGGTACGGCAGGCGATCGGCCAGCCAGGCCATGCGCCCGTGGTAGCGCACCACCACCAGGCACACCGGCAGCGCCAGCAGGCAGCTCAGCAGCGCGCCGCCGAAGGACAGCGACAGCGACGACCAGAGGGTGGAGAGGATGTCCGCCACCGGGAAGCTGGCCGAGCTGCCCTCGGCGATCCAGAAGCCGAGCATGGTCAGCGGCGTGCCGCAGCCCACCGCCACCAGCGCCAGCAGCAGCGCCTGCAACGGCCAGCCCCAGGCGCCCAGGCGCACCCGCGCGGCCTGCCGCGCCACGCCCTGGCCGGTACGCGCGTAGCCGCGCCCACGCAGGCGGAACTCGCCCCACAGCATGATCAGGCACATGCCCAGCAGCAGCGCCGAGAGCATGGCCGCGTTGGTGTTGGAGAACTCCAGCTCGAACTGCTGGTAGATCGCCGTGGTGAAGGTCTGGTAGCGCATGATCGACGGCGCGCCGAACTCCACCAGCATGTGCACCGCCACCAGCAGGCTGGTGGCCATCAGCACCGGGCGCACTAGCGGCAGGGTCACCTTCCAGAAAATCTGCCGGCGGTTGTAGCCGAGCATGCGCGCCGACTCTTCCAAGGCCGGATCGAGGCTGCGCAGGGTGGCAGCCACCGGCAGATACACCAGCGGATATTTCGACAGCACCATCACCAACACCGTGCCGCCCAGGCCCTCGAACATCGGGCCGATGGAAATCCAGGTGAAGCCGGCGACGAAGGACGGTATGGCGAACGGCAGGCACAGCAGCACGTTCCACTGCCGGCGCCAGCGCAGGTCGCTGCGCTCCACCAGCCAGGCCAGCGCCATGCCGATCACCGCGCAGCCCACGGTGACCAGCGCCATCAGTTTCAGGGTGTTGGCCAGCAGGCCGAACACGAAGGGCCGCCAGAGCAGGTGCCAGGCCTCGTGCCAGCCGGCCTGGGCAGTGCGCGCCACCACGTAGAACAGTGGCAGCGCGGCCACCAGCAGCAGCGCCAATACCGGCAGCTGCAGCCACAGGGGCGGCGCCTTGCGACGCCGGCCGCCGATGTGAGCCGGAGCCGGCAGCTCCTGCTCGAGCACATCCACCTGCATGTCAGTTCATCCCGGCTTCGCGCTGCAGGTCCAGGGCGTCCTCGGCCAGGCCGATCTCGGCGGCGGTGATGGCCGGCGGCTTGAGCTGGTCGAACGGCTTGAGCAGCGGGTCGGCGGCCACGGCCTTGTTCACCGGGTATTCCGGCGACTTGCTCAGCACCACCTTCTGGCCCTCCTCGCTGATCATGAAGGCAAGGAACTGCTGGGCCTCCTTCGGGTGCTTGGTGGACTTCACCACCGCCGCGCCGGAGACGCTGGCCAGGCCGCCGGCGTCGCCGTCGGCGAAGTAGTGCAGCTTGGACTTCAGCTCGCCCTTCTCGCGCTTGAGCGCCATCCAGTAGTAGCTGTTGATCAGCGCCGCGCCGACCTCGCCGTTCTCCACCGCCTTCATGGCGATCACGTTGTTGGTGTAGGTGGAGCCGAACGCCTTGAGCCCGACCAGCCACTCCTCGGCGGCCTCGCGGCCATTGAGGCGGATCACCGCGGCGGTCTGGCCGACGAACTCGCCGCTGCTGGGCACGAAGGCGATCTTGCCGTCCCACTCGGGCTCGGCCACTTCCAGAACGCTCTTCGGCAGCTCGGCCTCGCTGACCAGCTCGGGGTTGTAGGCCAACACGCGCACGCGGGTGGTGATGCCCAGCCAGCGGCCCTGGTCATCCGACAGCTTGGGGTCGATCTGCGCGAGGGTCGCCGGGTCGACCTGGGCCAGCAGGCCCTGGCTCGCCAGCTTGACCAGCGGCGGCGCCTCCTCGGTGTAGATGATGTCGGCCGGCGAGCGCTCGCCCTCCTCGGCGATCTGGTTGGCCAGCTGGCCGCCGCCGCCCTTGCGGATCAGCACCTTGATGCCGGTCTTCTTCTCGAAGGCCGCCGCCACCGCCTTGCCGGTGGCCTCGTGCTGGCCGTTGTAGAGCGTCAGGGTCACCGGATCGTCGGCGCGCGCGCCGCTGGCGAACAGCAGGCCGCAGGACAGAACACCGGCGCCGATCGCGCGCGCCAGCCCGGTTACTCGATGTGCCGACATAAGCCACTTCCCTCTGAAACAAAAAGTTACCAGCGGGATTATACGGGCCAACTGCATCTGATTCTCAAGAAATGGCTGCGACAGATCGCGCAGCCCCGCTCAGCGGCTGAGCGCGAGCTTGAGGCCGAAACCGACCAGGCACAGGCCGGCCAGGCGCTCCAGCGCCTTGCCCAGCTGCGGCCGGGCGCGCATGCGCTCGACCAGGTGATGGGTCAGCAGGGTCATCGCCAGCCCGTAGAGGAAGGTCAGCGCCGCCACGGTCAGCGCCATCACGGCGAAGGTCAGCAGGCCCTGGTGCCGCGCCGGGTCGATGAACAGCGGGAAGAAGGCCATGTAGAAGACGATGGCCTTGGGGTTGAACAGGGTGATCACCGCGGTCTGGCGCAGGTAGTGGCCGGCGCTGATATTCACGGCCGGCGCGCTGCCCGGCCTGGCCAGCAGCATGCGCGCGCCGAGCCACACCAGGTAGGCTGCGCCCAGCCACTGCACGGCGTGGAAGGCGGTCGGATAGGCCGCCAGCAGCGCGGCGACCCCGGCCACCGCCAGCCACATCAGCCCCTGGTCGCCGAGGATGATGCCGAGGGTCGAGGCCAGCCCGCCGCGCACGCCACCCTTGCCGGTGGAGGTGATCAGCGCCAGGTTGCCCGGCCCCGGAATCATCAGCAGCACCACGAAGGCGATGACGAAGGCGCCGTAATCGGTGATCCCGAACATTGCATGTCTCCTGTTGCGTAGCGGATGGCGAAAGGCGAGCTATTCCTCGAAGCGGCTCGTGTCGTCGCGGTCGTGCTCGTAGCGTCTCGCCAGCGCGAATGGCGGCAGCCAGGACTCGCGGCGGACGGTCCAGCTCTCGTAGGTCGGCACGAACCGGTCGGGTTCGTCCAGGGTGCCCAGATGCACCTCGACCTCGTCCCCGCTGCGCGAGAAGACCGACGAACCACAGCGCGGGCAGAAGCACCGCCCGGCATAGTCGCGCGTCTCGCCCTCGATCACCACCGCCGCCTGGGGAAAGATCGCCGAGGCGTGGAACAGGGCGCCGTGGTGCTTGCGGCAGTCGAGGCAGTGGCAGAGGCCGACCCGGTAGGGCCGCCCCGACGCCACGAGGCGGACGTCGCCGCACAGGCAACCACCGGTGAACCGTTCCATGCTGCGTCTCCTCTCGAACAGAAGGTCTACGACCCGCCTCGCCCGCCGTGGGCGCCGGCCAGCCATGAAAGGGCATTATTGCCTCTGCCGCGGCCCTGCACCACGGAAGCCCGGCAGACTCCGGCTGCCCGGAATCAGTCCGGCATGCCGCTCGGGGACTCCCGCGCCAGCCGCTCGCGCTGCTCGATGAGGAAATCCATCAGCGCCCGGACCTTGGCCGGCATCTGGGCACGCGACGGGACGTAGAGGTAGAAGCCGGGAAACGGCCGGCACCAGGGCGCCAGCACCCGCACCAGCCGTCCCTCCGCCAGGTGCTGGCGAACGCAGATATCCAGGTACTTGATCAGGCCCACGCCCTGCAACGCGGCATTGAGCATGTTCTCGTCGTCGTTGAACACGGCGTTGCCCTTGGGCTCGAACACCATGGTGCGGCCCTCGGCATCGGGCGAGGTGAAGGACCAGCGGTCGATCGTGCCACTGGACGTGAAGCGGTAGGCCAGGCAGTTGTGGCGCATCAGGTCGGCCGGTGTCTCGGGCAGCCCGTGCCGCTCGAAATACGCCGGAGAACCCACGATGGCCATCTCGATGGGCGGCGTGACGGGCACCGCTACCATGTGCTCGTCCAGGCTCTCGCCCAGGCGGATGCCGGCATCCAGGCCGTCGGCCACAATGTTCGAGAAGCCGTCGTTCATCACCAGTTCCAGGCGCAACTTCGGGTAGCGCGCGAGAAACTCGCCCATGCGCGGCTCGATCAACAGCCGGGCGGCGATACGCGACGTGTTCATTCGGATCGATCCCGATGGCTCCGCATGCGCCTCGCCCAACTCGCCCAGCGCCCGCTCGATGGCCGTCAGCGCGGGCTGCAGGACATCCAGCAGACGCTGGCCCTCCTCCGTCAACGACATGTCCCGCGTGGTGCGGTTGAGCAGCCGCACGTCCAGGCGCTGCTCCAGCCCCTTCAGGTGCTGTGAGAGAGCGGCGCGGGTGACCTCCATCTCCGTCGCGGCCTTGGTGAAGCTGCGGTGGCGGGCGATGTGGGCAAACCAGGTCAGAGCCGAAACGAGAGAAGGTTCGATAGGCATATTGTTTAGTTTATCTAACCACTGATGTCTTTCAAAGGCCGTTTATCAATTCCAAACCCAGGCCTAACATCGAATCCTGTCCACGCCACACACCCGTGCGTGACCGTTCATCGCCAATGGAGCACTTCTCATGCCCAACGTCACTTTCAAGAACCTCAACGGCCAGGGCATCACCATGGCCGCGGCGATCAACTTCCCCGCCGGCTTCGACGACACCAGGAAGTACCCGGCTGTCGTCGTCTCGCACCCAGGCGGCGGCGTGAAGGAGCAGACTGCCGGCCTGTACGCGAAAAAGCTGGCCGAGAACGGCCTGATCGCCATCGCCTTCGACCGTTCCTACCAGGGTGAAAGCAGCGGCGAGCCGCGCCAGCTGGAGAACCCCTACATCAGCACCGAAGACGTCAGCGCCGTGATCGACTACCTGACCACACTGCCCTACGTGGACGCGGACAGAATAGGCGCCATGGGCATCTGCGCCGGCGCCGGCTACAGCGCCAACGCGGCGATCAACGAGCCGGATCAAGGCGCTGGGCATGGTCAGCGCGGTGAACATCGGCCAGATGTTCCGCAACGGCTGGGATGGTTCCGTCAAGGACGCCGATGCGCTGCCCTACATCGCGGCAGGTTCGCAGGCGCGCACGGCCGATGCCGGCAGCAATGAACTGGCCACCATGCCGCTGGCCCCGCTGAAGGAAGAAGACGCGCCCAACGCCGAGTTGCGCGGTGCCTGGGAGTACTACCACACCCCGCGCTGCGAGCATCCCAATGCGCCCGGCTTCACCCTGGCGCGCTGCCTCACGCAGATCATCACCTACGACGCCTACAACAAGGCCGAGGCCTTCCTGACCCAGCCGATTCTGGCCGTGGCCGGCAGCAACGCCGGCAGCAAGTGGATGAGCGACGACCTGATCGCCCGCGCCGCCAGCACCGACAAGACCCTGCACCGCGTCGAAGGCGCCGACCACATGGACCTGTACGACGTGCCCAGGTACGTCGATGAAGCCGTTTCGCAGCTGGCGCCGTTCTTCCAGGCCAGACTGAAGTAAGCCCGTCACGAGGGCGCGGACAGCGCCCCTCTTCATCTCGCGCGGATCACCGCACACGGAGCCAACCATGAACGACATCCAAACCGTCACCTATCGGAACCTGGGCTGGGAAACGGCCGCGGACATCTACTTCCCGCCCGGTTTTGACGATGGCAAGCAGTACCCCGCCATCGTCAGCACCCATCCCATCGGCAGTTGCAAGGAGCAGACCGCCGGCAACATCTACGCCAAGGGCCTGGCCGAGCAAGGCTTCATCGTGCTGGTGCATGACGCCAGCTTCCAGGGCGCCAGCGGCGGCACGCCGCGCTTCATCGAAGACCCGTCGATCCGCGTGTCCGACATCCGCTTCGCCGTCGACTACCTGCAATCGCTGCCCTACGTGGATGCCGGGCGCATCGGCGCCATCGGCGTGTGCGGCGGCGGTGCCTACACCATCCATGCCGGCATCACCGACCAGCGCATCAAAGCGCTGGTGTCGATCACCGGGGTGAACTACGGCCGCTTGATCCGCGAGGGCTTTGCCCAGTTCAAACCGCTCGAGCTGGCCAGGAACATCGCCGACATGCGCACGGCCCAGGCACAGGGTGCCGAACGCGAGGTGGCCGACCTGCTGCCCGAATCCGTCGCTAGCGCCAGGCAGGCCGGCATCACCGACATCGACGTGCTCGAAGCCACCGAGTACTACAAGACCGCGCGCGGCCAGCAGCCCAATGGCGCCACCAGCCAGCTGATGTCGTTCAGCGGCGCGGCCATGGGCTGGGACGCCTTCACCAACGCCGAGGTGCTGCTGACCCAGCCGCTGCTGGTGGTGATCGGCGACAAGCCCGGCGGCTTCGGCGCCTACCGCGATGGCTGGGAGATCTACAGCCGCGCCGCCTCGGCGAACAAGCAGATCCTGGTGGCCGAGGGCTGGTCGCACTACGACCTGTACGACAAGCCGGAACCCGTGGCCATCGCCATGGCCAAGGTGGTGCCGTTCTTCAAGGACAACCTCTGACGTCCATCCAGCGGGCCCTAGGTGCCCGCTGCCACACCGAGAACACTCGCATGAAAAACCTCCTCATCCTCGGCGCCAGCGGCCAGATCGCGCGCTGGGTCGTCGAGACGCTGGCCGGCGCCCCGGGCATCAGCCAGACCCTGCTGCTGCGCGACCCGAAAAAACTGACGGGCCAGGAACCCGCCAACGCCAAGGTGGTGATCGGCAACGTGTTGGACAAGAAGCTGCTCAGGGACGCCATGGCCGGCCAGGATATCGTCTACGCCAACCTGATCGGCGACGATCTGGACAGGCAGGCCCAGGCCGTCATCGCCGCCATGCAGGCCGCTGGCGTGAAGCGCCTGGTGTTCGTGCTGTCGCTGGGTATCTATGACGAGGTCCCGGGCCGGTTCGGCGAATGGAACCGCGCCCTCATCGGCGAGGACCTCAAGCCCTACCGCCGCGCGGCGGACGCCATCGAAGCCTCCGGCCTGCACTACACCCTCCTGCGCCCGGCCTGGCTGACGGACGAAGACGAGGTGGACTACGAGATCACCGCCAGGGACGAGTCGTTCAGGGGCACCGTGGTCTCGCGCAGGAGCGTGGGCGAGCTGATCGCCAAGGTCATCGCCAATCCGGAGCTGCACGTGGGCGGGAACCTGGGTGTGAACAAACCGAACAGCGACGGCGACAAGCCGTACTTCATGTAAGGCGGCGCCGACGATGCTCAAGTGGATCGCCATCGCAGTCGCAACACTGCTCGGGGCGGTGGCGCTGGTGCCGCTCGCCGTCACCTGGATCGAAAGCCGCCAGGCCCGCCAGCTGGACGCCAGGCAGCCCTACACCCCAACCGCCACCACGCCGGCATCGCGCATCGCCGTGGTGTACTTCTCGCGCTCGGGCAACACCGCGCTGGCCGCGCGCCACCTGGCCCGGCGGCTCGATGCACAACTGTTCCCGCTCGAAGCGCCCGACTACCCGCTCGGCGTGAGCGGCCTGGCCCATGCGCTGAGGGATGCCAACGCGCTGAAAAGCGAACCCGGGGCACTGCCCGACATCACGCCGCGCACCCTCGACCTGACACCGTTCGACAGCGTCTGGCTCGGCTCGCCCGTGTGGCTGTACAGCCCTGCGCCGCCGATCTGGGCCTTCGTCGAGCACAACCGCTTCGATGGCCAGCGCGTGGTGCTGTTCAACACCTTCAACAGCCAGTTCGGCGGCGATCACATCGCCAAACTCCGGGCCAAGGTCATGGCACGCGGCGCACGCTCGTTCGAGCATCGCCATGTGCTGCGCGGGCGCATGACCCGGCAGCTCACGCCGGACGCGATGATCCAGGCCATCGACGACCATTGGTTCGGCGCGCCGGCCAACCCTTGAGCGGCCCCTTGCCTTCGCCAACGGCCAGAAACGACAAAGGCGCCTCGCGGCGCCTTTGTCGTTAGGATCACTCCCACTCGATAGTGGCAGGCGGCTTGCTCGACACGTCGTAGGTGACGCGGGAGATACCGGAGATCTCGTTGATGATGCGGTTGGAGACCTTCTCCAGCAGCTCGTAGGGCAGGTGCGCCCAGCGGGCGGTCATGAAGTCGATGGTTTCCACGGCGCGCAGGGCGACGACCCAGGCGTATCGACGGCCATCGCCGACCACGCCGACCGATTTCACCGGCTGGAACACCACGAAGGCCTGGCTGGTCTTGTGGTACCAGTCGAAGTTGCGCAGTTCCTCGATGAAGATGTGGTCGGCCAGGCGCAGCAGGTCGGCGTATTCCTTCCTCACCTCGCCGAGGATGCGCACGCCCAGGCCCGGGCCCGGGAAGGGGTGGCGGTAGACCATGTCGTAGGGCAGGCCCAGTTCCAGGCCGATCTTGCGCACTTCGTCCTTGAACAGCTCGCGCAGTGGCTCGACCAGAGAGAACTGCATGTCCTCCGGCAGGCCGCCGACGTTGTGGTGGCTCTTGATCACGTGGGCCTTGCCGGTCTTGGCGCCGGCCGACTCGATCACGTCCGGGTAGATGGTGCCCTGGGCCAGGAACTTCACGTCCTGCAGCCGGGTGGCTTCCTCGTCGAACACCTCGATGAAGGTGCGGCCGATGATCTTGCGCTTCTCTTCCGGGTCGGCGACGCCGGCCAGGCGGCCGAGGAACTTGTCCTCGGCGTTGGCGCGGATCACCTTGACGCCCATGTTCTCGGCGAACATGGCCATCACCTGGTCGCCTTCCTGGTGGCGCAGCAGGCCGTTGTCGACGAACACGCAGGTCAGCTGGTCGCCGATGGCCTTGTGCAGCAGGGCCGCCACCACCGAGGAGTCGACGCCGCCGGACAGGCCCAGCAGCACCTTGCTCGAGCCCACCTGGGCGCGCACGGTGGCGATGGCGTCCTCGACGATGTTGGCCGGGGTCCACAGGGCCTCGCAGCCGCAGATGTTGAGGATGAAGCGGGAGAGGATGCGACCGCCCTGCTTGGTGTGGGTCACTTCCGGGTGGAACTGCACGCCGTAGTAGGCGCGGCTGTCGTCGGCCATGGCGGCGATCGGGCAGCTCGGGGTGCTGGCCAGGATGTGGAAACCGGCCGGCAGCGCGGTGACCTTGTCGCCGTGGCTCATCCACACGTCGAGGCCGAGCACGCCGTCGGTGTCCACGTGGTCCTCGATGCCGTCGAGCAGGCGGGCCTTGCCGACCACGTCGACGCGGGCGTAGCCGAACTCGCGCAGGTCGGAGCCTTCCACCTTGCCGCCGAGCTGCTCGGCCATGGTCTGCATGCCGTAGCAGATACCGAACAACGGCACATTCAGCTCGAACACCGCCTGCGGCGCACGCGGGCTGTCGGCCTCGTGCACCGACTCCGGGCCGCCGGCGAGGATGATGCCGCGCGGGGCGAAGGCACGGATGTCGGCGTCGGTCATGTCGAACGGGTGGATCTCGCAGTACACGCCGATCTCGCGCACACGGCGGGCGATCAGCTGGGTGTACTGGGAGCCGAAGTCGAGGATGAGGATGCGGTGGGCGTGAATGTCAGGGTGAGACATGTGCGGGCTCTCGATGTCGGGGAGGAGCGGCAAGCTACAAGCTTCAAGCCGCAAGAGGAGCGGGCTTCACTTGTAGCTTGCGGCTTGAGGCTTGCCGCTAGTCGGCTGAGCTACGCTCAGCCGACGCGGTAGTTCGGGGCTTCTTTGGTGATCTGCACGTCGTGCACGTGGGACTCGGCCATGCCGGCGCCGGTGATGCGCACGAACTCCGGCTTGGTGCGCATCTCGTCGACGGTGGCGCAACCGGTGTAGCCCATGGAGGCGCGCAGGCCGCCCATCAGCTGGTGGACGATGGCGCTCATCGCGCCCTTGTACGGCACGCGACCCTCGATGCCTTCCGGCACCAGCTTCTCGGCGCCGGCCGAGGAGTCCTGGAAGTAGCGGTCGGAGGAACCCTGGGCCTGGGCCATGGCGCCCAGCGAGCCCATGCCGCGGTAGGCCTTGTAGGAGCGGCCCTGGAACAGCTCGACCTCGCCCGGGGCTTCCTCGGTGCCGGCCAGCATGGAGCCGATCATCACCGCGGAGGCGCCGGCGACGATGGCCTTGGACAGGTCGCCGGAGAAGCGGATGCCACCATCGGCGACCAGCGGCACGCCGGTGCCGGCCAGGGCTGCGGCGACGTTGGCCACCGCACTGATCTGCGGCACACCAACGCCGGCGACGATACGGGTGGTGCAGATGGAGCCCGGGCCGATGCCGACCTTGACGCCGTCGGCGCCGGCCTCGACCAGCGCCTTGGCGGCCTCGCCGGTGGCGATGTTGCCGCCGATCACCTGGACGTCCGGGAAGTTCTGCTTGACCCAGCGCACACGGTCGATCACGCCCTTGGAGTGGCCGTGGGCGGTGTCGACGATGATCACGTCGACGCCGGCGGCGACCAGCGCGGCGACCCGGTCGCCGGTGTCGGCGCCGGTGCCGACCGCGGCGCCGACGCGCAGGCGGCCCTGGTCGTCCTTGCTGGCCAGCGGGTAGGCCTTGGCCTTCTCGATGTCGTTGACGGTCATCATGCCCTTGAGGCGGTACTGGTCATCGACGATCAGCACGCGCTCGATGCGGTGCTTGTGCAGCAGCTTGCGCACGGCGTCCTTGTCCTCGCCTTCCTTGACGGTGACCAGGCGCTCCTTCGGCGTCATCACGTCGCGCACCCGGGCGCTCATGTTGGTCTCGAAGCGCACGTCGCGGGAGGTGACGATGCCGATCAGGTCGCCGTTGTACAGCACCGGCACGCCGGAGATGTTGTGCTGGCGGGTCAGGTCGAACAGGTCGCCCACGCTGGCGTCGGCGTCGATGGTGATCGGGTCCTTGACCACGCCGGACTCGTAGCGCTTGACCTTGCGCACCTCGGTGGCCTGCTGCTCGATGGTCATGTTCTTGTGGATGATGCCGATGCCGCCTTCCTGGGCCATGGCGATGGCCAGGCGGGCTTCGGTGACGGTATCCATGGCGGCGGACAGCAGCGGGATGTTCAGCTCGATGCCTCGGGTCAGGCGGGTCTTGAGGCTGACGTCCTTGGGCAGGACTTCGGAGTAACCGGGGATGAGCAGAACGTCGTCGAAGGTGAGTGCTTCTTGGCTGATGCGCAGCATGGCAGGGCTCCCGGGAGGGAAAAATAAGAAGCGCGGCATTATACCCAGCCCAGGCGCCGCGCTCAATGCGGACGTGCGCGGAAAAATCCGCTAGGCGCCGCTCAGGTAGCGCCCGATCAGGCCCAGGCCGCTGGCCAGCACCAGCCAGGTCACCAACCGCACGAAGGCCTCGCGCGACATGTTCAGGGTCAGCCGCCGGCCGCACCACAGGCCCAGGGCCATGGGCGGCAACAGGCAGACGGCCAGCGCCAGCATCTTCAGGTCGGCGTAGACGCCCGCGACGAGGAACAGGCTCAGCCGCAGCAGCGCGCTGCAACTGATCAGCGCGCTCTGGGTGGCGCGCGCCTGCTGCTTGTCCGCCAGCCGCGCGTTGAGATAGAGCGCGTAGAGGAAGCCACCACTGCCGAACAGCGCACCGAACAACCCTCCCACCGTGCCAGCCGGCACCGCCCAGGCGGCCGCCAGGCTGGCCGGACGCACCCGCACCGCGAGGCTGTACAGGGCGTAGGCGGTGACGAACAGGCCCATCGCCAGCAGCAGCACGTCGGACTTCAGATTGAGCAGGAAGGTCACGCCCAGCGCGCAGCCCAGCGCCATGCACGGCAGCAGGCGCAGCAGCTCGGCCCTTGCCACGTCGCGCCGCGACGGCAGCAGGTTGCCGAAGGCGGCGACGAAATCCAGCAGCACCAGCAGCGGGATGATGGTCGACAGCGGCAGGAAGTGCAGCAGCACCGGCCCCGCCACCAGCGCCGTGCCGAAGCCGGCGATGCCGAACACCACGTAGGCGGCGACGATGCCCAACAGGATCGCCAGCCAGTCGACGGGCGAAAACGGCAGCGAGGCGAACAGCGCGGTGAGCGCCATCGAGCGACATCCTTCTTGCACAACGACGCCGGCACTCTAGCGCCAGCCCAGCCATGCCGACCAATATGTTTAGAATCGCCAAGCCATCTCGAAAAGGCATGACAGATGATCTCCACCCGCCAGTTGCGCTACTTCGTCGCCATCGTCGAAAGCGGCAGTTTCAGCGCCGCCGCCGAACGCCTGTTCGTCGCCCAGTCGGCCTTGAGCCGGCAGATCAAGGAGCTGGAGGCACAGATGGGCACCGCCCTGTTCGTGCGCACCGCGCGGCAGCCGCTGCTCAGCGACGCCGGCGCGGCCTTCTACCCGCGGGCGCGCGGCCTGCTGCTGGAGCTGGAACGGGCCAGCCAGGAAAGCCGGGAGATCGGCCTCGGCCAGCGCGGCACCCTGCGCCTCAACCATTCCAGCACCGTGCCGCTGAGCGGCGCGCTGATGGAGGCGCTGGCCGGCTACCTCGCCGAGTCCCCCGGCGTGCGCATGGAGATCGCCCAGCAGTCCTCGGAAATCCAGCTGCAGGAGCTGGCCGAGCGGCGCCTGGACATCGGCCTGCTGCGCCTGCCGGTGCTGCGCCAGCACGACGGCGTGGTGCTGCACCGGCTGCTCGACGAGCCCATGCTGCTGGCCGTCGCCAGCCACCACCCGCTGGCCGCGGCGGCATCGGTGCGCCTCACCCAGCTGGTGGACGAGCCGTTCATCTCCATTCCCCATCCGCAGCGCGGCGGCCTCAGCTACCGGGCGGCCGAGCTGTGCACGCGCGCCGGTTTCTACCCGAAGGCGGCGCGGGTGGTGTCGCGCAAGACCACCCAGCTGCAACTGATCCAGGCCGGCTTCGGCATCGCCCTGCTGCCGCAGTGCATGAGCGCCATCGCACCGCCCGGCGTCAGCCTGGTGCCGCTGGCCGACGCGGCCTGCGACACCAGCATCGCCCTCGCCTGCCGGCAGGACGACTCGGCGCTGGTGCAGGCGTTCGTCCACCACTTCCGCGACGCTCTGGCGGCGGGCTGACGCCGCTCAGGGATCGACGACGACCTGGGCGACAGGAAACCCCGCCCGCTCGGCGAACGCCTCCAGGAAGGCCGGCGCGAAGCCCGCCTCGGCCCAGCCGTTGAAGATGAAACCCAGGTTGGAGAACGCGCACGGCTGCAGGAACAGGAAGCCGTTGACCTCGTCCTCGTGGCCGCACTCGGGGCAGGTGAAGTTGTCGGTGTCGCCGGGCGTCCACTCGTCCAGGCTCTCGAAGAAGGCCTCGCCGATCTCCTGGCGGCACTCCGGGCAGCCAGCCTCCTCGTGGAAGTCGCGGGTCGGCGTGTAGATGCAGCGCCGGGTGACGATCTCCAGGCCGTTGCACGGCTGGCCATAGGGCAGCCGCTCCGGGTGCAGCGCCACTCGCCGCGCGCCCTCGCCGATGGCGTAGGCCATGCCACCCCGGCCACGGCCGCAGGTGGTGGGCAGCGCCGCGACGATGCCCTGGCGCACCAGCCAGTCGAGCAGCTTGCGCGCCCGGTACTCGTGGTCCGGCACCCGCGACAGGCGCGGCACCAGGATCAGCTGGCGCTCGCTCATGCGCAGTGCTCCAGCGGCGCGGCCGGCGCCTCGCCGGCCCAGTGGAGGATGAAGCGCTCGCGGAACAGGAAGCCCTGCACGCAGTCGATGCCCTGCTCGCGCGCCCAGCGCAGCTGGGCCTCGTCCTCCACGCCTTCGAGGATCACGGTCTTGCCGGCCTCGCGGGCGAACGCCAGGATACCGCGCAGCAGCGCCATGGACGCCGGGCTGGACAGCCGCGACAGCCAGTCCCGGGCCAGCTTGAGGTATTGCACGCCGAGCAGCACGTCGAACGACACCAGGCTGTCGTGGGCGCCGAGGTCGTCCAGGGCGATGGGGATGCCGGCGCCGCCGAAGGCCTGCTGCATGGCGATGCTGACCCGGGCGTCGGCCACCGAGCTGTTCTCGATGATCTCCACCACCGCCAGGCGGTGCACCAGCAGCAGCTCGACCATGGGGTGGCGGGCCTCGCCGAGGAACACCTCGAAGGCGTCCTGATCGATGTTGAGGAACACCGGCAGCTCCGCCGGGCAGGCCTCCAGTTGCAGGCGCTTGATCAGCAGTTCGAGCTGGAACAGGCTCAGCGGGCTGTCGTGCAGCTGGCGGAACACCTGGTCCGGCGGCAGGTAGCCGACCCGCTCGTGGCGGAAGCGCGCCAGCGCCTCGTAGGCTACCGGCTCGCCGTCGGCGACGCGCAGGATCGGCTGGTACTCGACGCCCAGGCCATCGCCGGCCAGGAAGGACAACAGAACATCGGGGGAAATGCGCACCATCACACTCGCGAACAAACAGGAATCGCTCTCATTATGACGCCGCCGCGGCCTCCCCGGCCAGCGGGGCCCATGACCGCGACCGGCAAAGCCACTATGATGCCGGCCATGTTCACCGATCCCTTCGCCCGCCTCGGCCTCGACCGCGAGGCCCTCAGCGTCAGCCAGCTCAACAACCGCGCCCGCCTGCTGCTGGAGGACGTGTTCGCCCAGGTGTGGGTGGAGGGCGAGATCTCCAACCTCGCCCGCCCGGCCTCCGGCCACATCTACTTCACCCTCAAGGACAGCCAGGCCCAGGTGCGCTGCGCGCTGTTCCGGCAGAACGCCGCGCGGGTACGCCAGGCGCTGCGTGACGGCCTGGCGGTGAAGGTGCGCGGCAAGGTCTCGCTGTTCGAGGGGCGCGGCGACTACCAGCTGATCCTCGACACCGTCGAGCCGGCCGGCGACGGCGCCCTGCGCCTGGCCTTCGAGGCACTCAAGGAGAAGCTCGCCGGCGAGGGCCTGTTCGCCGCAGAGAGCAAGCGCGCGCTGCCCGCCCACCCGCGGCGCATCGGCATCGTCAGCTCGCCGACCGGCGCGGTGATCCGCGACATCATCAGCGTGTTCCGCCGACGCGCGCCGCAGGTGGAGCTGACCCTGGTCCCCACCGCCGTGCAGGGCCGCGAGGCCACCGGGCAGATCGTCCGCGCCCTGCAGCTGGCCGATGCGCAGGGCTTCGACGCGCTGATCCTGGCCCGTGGCGGCGGCTCGCTGGAAGACCTCTGGTGCTTCAACGAGGAAGCCGTGGCCCGCGCCGTGGCCGCCTGCGCCACGCCCATCGTCAGCGCCGTGGGCCACGAGACCGACGTCTCGATCAGCGACTTCGTCGCCGACGTGCGCGCGCCCACGCCTTCGGCCGCCGCCGAGTTGCTGGCCCCGGACAGCTCCGACCTGCAGCACCGCCTGGACAGCCTCGCCCGCCGCCTGCAGCTGTCCCTGCGCCAGCGCCTGCAGCGCGACCTGCTGCGCCTGGACGGCCTGGCCCGGCGCCTGCGCCACCCCGGCGAGCGCCTGCGCCAGCAGGCCCAGCGCCTGGACGACCTCGACCTGCGCCTGCGCCGTGCCTTCGCCCAGCAGGCCGCCGGCCGCCACGACCGCCTGGCCCGCCTGGAGGGCCGCCTGGCCGCCCAGCACCCGGGGCGCACCCTGGCCCTGCTGCGCCAGCGCCTGGACAGCCTGGCCGAGCGCCTGCCGCGCGCCACCCACGCCCTGCTGCGCGAACGCCGGCAGCGGCTGGGCAACCTGGCCCAGACCCTCAACATCGTCAGCCCGCTGGCCACCCTCGGCCGCGGCTACAGCATCCTCCTCGACGAACGCGGCCAGGCCGTGCGCGCCGCCGCCCAGACCCACCCCGGCCAGCGCCTCAAGGCGTGCCTCGGCGAGGGCGAGCTGGACGTGCGCGTCGAGGACAACCACCTCGCCCCGGTCACTCTCTCGCTGCTGGACTAACCCGTGCGCCCGATCCTCGCCCTGCTGTTGTGCCTCGCCCTGCCCGCCCACGCCGAGGGCTTCATCACCCGCCTGCTGAACAAGCCGGTGCCCGGCGGGGTGGCGGTGCTCGACCTGGGCAACGGCGCCCAGGCGCCCCAGGCGCGCTACCAGGGCAAGCCGGTGCTGGTCGTGCGCGAAGACGGCGCGCGCTGGATCGCCATCGTCGGCATCCCGCTCACGGTCAAGCCCGGCGAGCAGCGCCTGGAGGCCGACGGCCGCAGCCTGAGCTTCAGCGTCGGCGCCAAGCACTACCGCGAGCAGCGCATCACCCTGAAGAACAAGGAACAGGTCAACCCGAGCCCGAAGAACCTGGCCCGCATCGAACGCGAGCTGGCCGAGCAGACCGCCGCCTACCGCCAGTTCAGCCCGCGCCAGCCGAGCAACCTGCTGTTCGACAAGCCGGTCAATGGCCCGCTGTCCTCGCCCTTCGGCCTGCGCCGCTTCTTCAACGGCGAGGAGCGCAACCCGCACTCCGGGCTGGACTTCGCCGTGGGCGCCGGCACGCCGATCAAGGCGCCCGCCGCCGGCAAGGTGATCCTGATCGGCGACTACTTCTTCAACGGCAAGACGGTGTTCGTCGACCACGGCCAGGGGCTGATCAGCATGTTCTGCCACATGTCCAAGGTGGACGTGCAGCTCGGCCAGGAGCTGCCGCGCGGCGGCGTGGTCGGCCGCGTCGGTGCCACCGGACGCGCCACCGGCCCGCACATGCACTGGAACGTCAGCCTCAACGACGCACGGGTCGACCCGGCCATCTTCATCGGCGCCTTCCAGCCCTGAGAATCCGAGGGCGCACGCCAGAGCGGCCCGACGCGACGCGCCAGGCATTGCAAAGCGCAGCCGCGGCCATGACAATGCGAGCAATTATCAAATGCAACGCAGTGCCCCATGCCCGGCGACACCCTCCATACCTTCTATAGCGACCACCACGGCTGGCTGAAGTCCTGGCTGCGCGCGCGCCTGGGCAACGCCGCCGATGCCGCGGACTTCGCCCAGGACACCTTCCTGCGCGTCATGCAGCGCTGCGACCTCGGCGCCATCGACACGCCGCGGGCGTTCCTGCGCACGGTCGCCCGCGGCCTGGTGATCGACCACTGGCGGCGGGAGGAGCTGCAGCGCGCCTGGCTGGAAAGCCTGGCCCACCTGCCCGAGGCCGAGGCGCCGTCGCCGGAAGCCCGGGAGGTGGTGCTGGAACTGCTCGAACGCATCGCCCGGATGCTCGACGGCCTCAAGCCGAGGGTGCGCAGCGCCTTCCTGCTGGCCCAGTGCGAGGGCCTGACCCACGTGCAGATCGCCGAGCGCCTCGGCGTGTCGGTGCGCTCCGTGGAGCGCTACGTGGCCGAGGCGCTGTACCACTGCTACCTGCTGCGCTACGGCGACGAGGCCGAGGCATGAGCGGCAGCCCGCACAACGACGCCGAGGCGCTGCGCGTGCGCCAGGCCATCGACTGGCTGGTGCGCCTGCAGCACAGCGACGACCCCGCCCTGCGCCAGCAATGCGAACACTGGCGCCGCCAGGACGCCCGCCACGAACGGGCCTGGCAGCGCATCAGCGGCCTGCACCGGGAAATCTCCCGCGACCTCGGCGCCCTGCCCGGCGGCACCGTGGCCACCCTGGAGAACTCGGCGCGCCGCCTGCAACGGCGCCAGGCGCTCAAGCTGCTGTCGCTGGCCACCGTGGCCGGCGCCGCCGCCTGGCTGGGCCGCGACCTCGGCCTGGCCCAGCCACTGCTGGCCGACCAGGCCACCGCCGTGGGCGAGCGCCGCCAATTGCCGCTGGGCGACGGCAGCACCCTGGACCTCAACACCGACAGCGCCGTCGACCTGCAACTGGATGGCGCACAGCGCCTGATCGTGCTGCGCCGTGGCGAACTGTTCCTCGACTGCCGCCCGGGCGGCGCGACGCCGCTGCGCGTGCGCACCCCGGACGGCCTGTTCGAGGCCGCTCCCGACAGCCGCTTCGGCCTGCGCCTGGGCGACGCCGGCACCTGCCTCAGCGTCGACCAGGGCAGCGTCGCCTTCGGCGAGCCGCCACTCAGCGCCAGTGCCGGCCAGCGCTACCTGATCGCAGGCGGCAAGGCCGACCTGCTGCCGGCCCAGGCGCTGGAGCCGAACGCCTGGCGCGACGGCCTGATCGTCACCCGCGACATGCGCCTGGACCACTTCCTCGAGGAAGTCGGCCGCTACCGCCCGGGCCACCTGGGCTACGCGCCGGACGTCGCCGGGCTGCGCCTGTCCGGCGTGTTCCGCCTGGCCGACACCGACGAGCTGCTGCGGGTGCTGGCCCGCACCCTGCCCGTGCGCACCCGCTACATGACCCGCTGGTGGGTGCGCGTCGAGGCCGCTTGAGTGCATCGAGGTAGGGTGCGCCGCGCGCACCAGCAAGCCAGCCCCTGGCCCCACGTCACGCTACGCGCACAACCGGTGCAATGGGCCATATGAAAAAACTGAAGAATTTCTGTCGGGTTCTGCGGGGATGGATCGGCAGGGAATAAGAACCATTCCTGCCACGAGCCGTTTCCCGCCCATGACCATGTCCACCTCCCGACCGATTCCCACCCTCTCGCCCCTGATCCGTGCCCTGCGCGGCACACTGTTCGGCGCCGCCCTGGGGCTGAGCGCCGCGCCCCTCGCCGTACAGGCGGCCGACGCGCCCGGCGCGACCAGCGCCCGCCACTACGATATTCCCGCCGGCACGCTGGCCGATGCCCTCAACCAGTTCGCCCGCGCCGCCGGCATCACCCTCGCCAGCACACCGCAGCAGACCGCCGGCCGCACCTCGCCGGGGCTGCAGGGCGACTACGAAGTCAGCCAGGGCCTGGCCCGGCTGCTCCAGGGCAGCGGCCTGCAGGCCCTGGACCAGGGCAACGGCAGCTTCGTGCTGAGCGAGCAGGTGGACGCCGGCAGCGCCGTCGAACTGGGCGCCACCAGCGTCAGCGCGGTCGGCCTGGGCGCCATCACCGAAGGCAGCGACTCCTACACCACCGGCGCCGTGAGCATCGGCAAGGCGCCCCAGTCGCTGCGCCGCACCCCGCAGTCGGTCAGCGTGCTCACCGAGCGACGCCTGAAGGACCAGAACCTGAACAACCTGACCCAGGTTCTCGAGCAGACCCCGGGCGTCGTGGTCGACTACACCGACAGCGAGCGGGTCAATTACTACTCGCGCGGGTTCTCCATCGACGCCATCCAGTTCGACGGCGCCACCGTCGCCCAGGGCGCGGGCGGCGGCAGTTTCATCCAGCCCGACACGGCCACCCTCGACCACGTGGAAGTCCTGCGGGGCGCCAGCGGCATGCTGCGCGGCGCCGGCAACCCCTCGGGCACGGTGAACATGGTGCGCAAACGCCCCACCCGGGACTTCCAGGGCTCGGCCAGCTACACCCTGGGCTCCTGGGAGGCCAACCGCTACGTGGCCGACCTGTCGGGACCGCTGGTGGACGGCGGCGCGATCCGCGGCCGCGTGATCGCCGTGCACGACGACAAGGACTTCTTCCAGGACACCCGCATGGAGCGCAAGAACGTGCTCTATACCGTGCTGGCCGCCGACCTCGGCGCAAACACCACGCTGACCGGGGGATTGGAATACACCGAACTGGATGCCACCGGCGCCTGGGGCAACCTGCCGGCGGACTTCGACGGCTCGCCGCTGCCGTTCTCGCGCGATACCTTCCTCGGCGCCAACTGGGCCCGCTGGGACCGCACCGGCACGCAGTACTTCGCCGAGCTGGAGCACATCTTCGACAACGGCTGGACGCTCAAGCTGAACGGCAGCCGCAACCGCTTCGCCTACAAGGACCACGGCTTCCAGCAGACCAACCTGGCGCGGCCGAGAGGCGCCACCGATCCCTACCTGTGGGACGTGTCCTACAACTTCAGCGACGGCGGTGGCAGGACCCTGCACACCAACCTGGGAGCCGTGCTGGACGGCACCTTCAACCTGCTGGGCAGGGAGCACCGCCTGACCGTCGGTGCCGAGCGCTACGAGTCCGACAGCATCGGCGTCGAGTCCGTGTGGGGCTACAACGCCCGTGGCGTCGACCTGCGCAACTGGAACCCGTCGCAGGTCAACAAGGACCGCACCAGCCCGACGGCCAACCCGCAGACCCACACCATCACCACCCAGGAAGCCCTCTACGCCAGCTGGAACATCTCGCTGGCCGATCCGCTCACCGCCATTCTCGGCGCGCGCCTGAACTGGTACGACTTCGACCAGCGCACCAGCGCGACCGGCGACTACCGGGTCAATCGGGAAGTGGTGCCCTACGCAGCCCTCATCTACGACCTGAACGAGGCCCTCAGCGCCTACGCCAGCTACACCGAGATATTCTCCCCGCAGGCGGTGTTCGACAGCACGGGCTCGGTAATCGAACCCATGACCGGCGAAGTGTACGAAGTGGGCCTCAAGGGCGAATTCTACGAGGGCCGCCTGAACAGCGCCGTCTCGGTGTTCCGCACCAACCTGATCGGCAAGGCGCTGGACGACCCATCGATCACCGACGGGGTTCAGCAATGCCCGCCGTACTACCCCACCGGGTTCTGCAAGTCCGCTTCCGGCAAGAGCCGCAGCGAGGGCGTGGAACTGGAGATTTCCGGCGAGCTGATGCCCGGCTGGCAGGTTGCAGGCGGCTATACCTACACCACCACCGAGTACCTGAAGGACACCGCCGCCAACGCCGGCAACGTCCTGCGCACCACGGACCCGAAACACCTGCTGCGCCTGTTCACCACCTACCAGCTGCCCGGCGCCTATTCCGCCTGGACCGTGGGTGGCGGCGTGCAGGCGCAAAGCGACATCTACTCGGTCAACGGCGCCGCACGTGCCGAACAGGGCGGCTATGCGATCTACAACGCGATGCTGGGGTACCGCTTCAACGAGCACTACTCGGTCCAGTTCAACGCCAACAACCTCTTCGACAAGTACTACTACGAGAAGATTGGCGCCATCGGCGTGAACTACTACTACGGCGAGCCGCGCAACTTCTCCCTGGCCCTGCGCGGCGAGTTCTGACCCCCACGGGGCGGCGCGCGCCGCCCCGTCTGCCTCAGGGCGCCTTCTTCTCCACCTTATCCAGCCGGTACAGGCCCTCGATCTGGCAGGTCTGGGGAATGTCGCCCATGTCCGTCACCGTGATGTGGTCCATGCGGGTCAACTGGCCCACCGTCGAGCTGAAGCCGATGATGCTGGAGAAGCCGAGCCGGTCGCACGGCCGGGTGAACTCCACCAGATAGCGCCGCGCCGGCGCGCGACCCACGCTGATGTGGCGCTTGTCCAGGTACTCCCAGCCGCCGATGTCATAGCGCGATATCGCCTGCACGGCCTCGCCCTGGCGCAGCCCGAGCCTGGCCAGGTGTTCGTCCAGCGGCAGCTGGTCGTTGCGCGGGCCGCTGGCGCAGCCGGCCAGCAGCCCCAGCAACGCGACGAAAACAGTTCTCATGATCTCTCTCCTGACAGGTCAGACAGGTTTGGTAAGAAAACCGGCCGGCATTACCCACCGCTCCTTGTTAGGGTAATGCACTTTGCCGCGCCCCGGCCGGCCACCGGAAACACCACCTGTCGAGGAGACCCATGCCCGAACAGTACCGCGAAGCCCTGCAATGGCTCGAACAGCACCCGCAACTCTTCACCCTGATCGGCGCCAGCCTGCTGGTACTGGCCGCCTGGATCGCCAACTGGCTGGTCAAGCGCATCCTCCTGCGCGGCCTGTACCGCGCGCTGCGCGCCACCGCCCTGGGCCAGGACAGCGTGCTCAACGACTCCAAGGTCATCGCCCGCCTGGCAAACATCGTCCCGGCGCTGATCCTGTCCCTCGGCGTGGGCCTGATCGCCGGCCTGCCGGCCGAGGCGGTCACCGTGGTGCGCAACGTCTGCGGCGCCTTCGTGGTGCTGACCCTGGCGCTGGCGATCAGCGAGGTCCTGGGCCTGGTCAACACCCTCTACCAGCGCCGCCCCGACGCCCACCTGCGACCCATCAAGGGCTACGTGCAGGTGCTCAAGATCGCCGTGTTCGCCATCGCCGCGATCCTCATCATCGCCGCGCTGATCGACCGCTCGCCGCTGATCCTGCTGTCCGGCCTCGGCGCCATGGCCGCGGTGCTGCTGCTGATCTTCCAAGACACCCTGCTGTCGCTGGTGGCCAGCGTGCAGATCAGCTCCAACGACATCATCCGCGTCGGCGACTGGGTGGAGATGCCGCAGCTCAACGCCGACGGCGACGTCATCGACATCGCCCTGCACACGGTCAAGGTGCAGAACTGGGACAAGACCATCACCACCATCCCCACCAAGCGCTTCATCACCGACTCGTTCAAGAACTGGCGCGGCATGCAGGAGTCCGGCGGCCGGCGCATCAAGCGCTGCCTGCACCTGGACCAGAACAGCGTGCGCTTCCTCGACGCCGAGGGCCTGGAGCAACTGCACCGCTTCGACCTGATTGGCGACTACCTGGAACAGAAGCGCGCCGAGCTGCAGCAGTACAACGCCGGCTTCGGCGACCCGCTCAACGGCCGCCAGCTGACCAACCTCGGCACCTTCCGCGCCTACGTCGAGCGCTACCTGCGCAACCACCCCGAGGTGCATCCGCAGATGACCCTGCTGGTGCGCCACCTGCAGCCGGGCGAGAGCGGCCTGCCGCTGGAGATCTACTGCTTCACCAACACCGTGGCGTGGGCGCAGTACGAGCGCATCCAGGCGGACATCTTCGATCACCTGCTGGCGATCCTGCCTGCCTTCGGCCTGCGCGTGTTCCAGAACCCCGGCGGCGCGGACTTCCAGCGCCTGGTGGGCGCCGACCGCTGATCCGCCCCGGGCGCGTGGCGAGACCGCGCGCCCGGACGCAAGCCGCTCTCGCCGAACGCCACGATCAGGCAATAAAAATCCCATGAAAAACCGATTGCGCGATTTTATGGCGTTTTTCCGAGAAGCCTTGCCAGCTTTCACCTCGCTGATTAAGGTGAACGCCATGAAAACCGCCCACACCCTCATCCTGCTGCGTCAATACGCCTGCCAGCGCCTGGTCAGCCCGCGACTGCGCAGCTGAGCCCCCTCCCCCGACGCACCACCCGAATTCGCGATTCGCCCCGGCCTGCCGCCGACACAAGGATCTAGCCCGATGACCATGCTCAAAGACCCGTCCCGGAAATACCGCCCGTTCACACCGATCCAGCTCCCGGACCGCACCTGGCCGGACAAGATCATCGACAAGGCGCCGATCTGGCTGTCCACCGACCTGCGCGACGGCAACCAGTCGCTGATCGAGCCGATGGATGCCGAGAAGAAGATGCGCTTCTTCAAGTGCCTGGTGCAGGTGGGCCTCAAGGAGATCGAGGTGGGCTTCCCGTCCGCCTCGCAGACCGACTTCGACTTCGTCCGCGAACTGATCGAAGGCGGCCACATCCCCGACGACGTGACCATCCAGGTGCTGACCCAGGCCCGCGACGACCTCATCGAGCGCACCTTCGAGTCCCTCAAGGGCGCGAAGAAGGCCATCGTCCACTACTACAACGCCTGCGCGCCGAGCTTCCGCAAGATCGTCTTCAACCAGGACAAGGCGGGCGTCAAGGCCATCGCCGTGGCCGCCGGCAAGACCATCAAGCGCCTGGCCGACGCCGCGCCGGAAACCCGCTGGGGCTTCGAGTACTCGCCGGAGGTGTTCAGCAGCACCGAGACCGACTTCGCCGTCGAGGTGTGCAACGCGGTGATCGACGTGTTCCAGCCGACCCCGGCCAACCGCCTGATCCTCAACCTGCCGGCGACCATCGAGTGCGCCACGCCGAACCACTACGCCGACCAGATCGAGTGGTTCGGCCGCCACATCGACAAGCGTGACAGCGTGATCATCAGCCTGCACACCCACAACGACCGCGGCACCGGCGTGGCCGCCTCGGAACTGGCGCTGATGGCCGGCGCCGACCGCGTGGAAGGCTGCCTGTTCGGCAACGGCGAGCGCACCGGCAACCTCTGCCTGGTGACCATGGCGCTGAACATGTACACCCAGGGCGTGCACCCACAGCTCGACTTCTCCGACATCGACGCTGTGCGCAAGGTGGTCGAGGACTGCAACCAGATCCCGGTGCACCCGCGCCACCCGTACGTCGGCGACCTGGTCCACACCGCGTTCTCCGGCTCGCACCAGGACGCCATCCGCAAGGGCTTCGCGCAGCAGAAGGACGACGCCGTCTGGGAAGTGCCGTACCTGCCGATCGACCCGGCCGACATCGGCCGCGACTACGAGGCGGTGATCCGCGTCAACAGCCAGTCCGGCAAGGGCGGCATCACCTTCCTGCTCGAACAGGAGTACGGCATCACCCTGCCGCGCCGCCTGCAGATCGAGTTCAGCCAGGTGGTGCAGCGCGAGACCGACCGCCTCGGCCTGGAGATGACCGCCCAGCAGATTCACCGCCTGCTGCAGAGCGAATACCTCGAGGCCGACAGCCCCTACGCGCTGAAGGGTCATCGCCTGCAGGAAGAGAACGGCATCTGCACCGTGGACGTCGAGGTCAGCCACAACGGCGAGACGCGCCGCAAGCACGGCACCGGCAAGGGTCCGCTGGAGGCACTGGTCGCCGCGCTGCCGCAGAGCATCGAGATCATGGACTACCACGAGCACGCCATCAGCGCCGGCACCAACGCCCAGGCCGCGGCCTACATCGAGGTACGCCTGAACGGCGGCCGTCCGCTGCACGGCATCGGCATCGACGAGAACCTGACCACCGCGACCTTCCGCGCCCTGTTCAGCGCGCTCAACCGCGCCCTGGCCCAGGCTTCCGGCGACAGCGCCGCGGCCTGATCCAGCGGCATCGGACACAGGGGGCTTCGGCCTAATGCCTGTCAGTTAAGAGAAACGCCGCGATTGCCCTGCTGGGTCACGGCGTTTTTCCCTGGCTATGCCTGAGTCGGCCGTGGCGAACAGACTCGGCCTTTGTGGGAGCGGCTGGGCGGCATTCCGATTGGCCGCGAAGCTTTGTTGTCAGCCCCGTTCGCGGACAAGTCCGCTCCCACAGGGTGGATGGCGCTCGCCAACCATGGAAAATGCCTTAACTGACTGGCATTAGGCTTCGGCCCCCTTTTTCGCTCCGCCATCTCTGGGCATGGATTCGGCAGGATCGTGCAAACCCGCCGCCATCGCCCTGCACTAACCTCTCCTTCGGCCCATCGATCCGCCCAGGAGATTTCCATGAGCACGACCCTCGCCTACGCCGCCCAGAACCCACAGGCGCCAATGGCCCCCTTCGAGATCCAGCGCCGCGCCGTCGGCCCGGACGACGTGAAGATCGACATCCTCTACTGCGGCGTCTGCCACTCGGACCTGCACACCGCCCGCAACGAATGGAAGAACACCCTGTACCCTTCGGTACCCGGCCACGAGATCATCGGCAAGGTGGTCGCCGTGGGCGCCAACGTCAGCGCCTTCAAGGTCGGCGACGTCGCCGGGGTCGGCTGCATGGTCGACAGCTGCCGCCACTGCGCCTCCTGCGCAGAAGGCCTGGAGCAGTACTGCGAGAACGGCTTCACCGGCACCTACAACGGCCCGGTGTTCGGCGGCGAGAACACCTACGGCGGCTACTCCGACAACATCGTGGTCGACCAGAAGTTCGTCCTGCGCATCCGCCACGCCGACAACCTGGCGGCGGTCGCCCCGCTGCTGTGCGCCGGCATCACCACCTATTCGCCGCTGCGCCAGTGGAAGGTCGGCCCGGGGCAGAAGGTCGGCGTGGTCGGCCTCGGCGGCCTCGGCCACATGGCGGTGAAGATCGCCAGCGCCATGGGCGCCCACGTGGTGCTGTTCACCACCTCGCCGAACAAGCGTGACGACGCCCTGCGCCTGGGCGCCGCCGAAGTGGTGGTGTCGAAGAACGCCGAGGAAATGGCGGCCCACGTCAACAGCTTCGACTTCATCCTCAACACCGTGGCCGCGCCGCACCCGCTCGACCCGTTCCTCGCCCTGCTCAAGCGCGACGCGACCATGACCCTGGTCGGCGCCCCCGAGTCGCCGCACCCGTCGCCAGACGTGTTCGGCCTGATCTTCAAGCGCCGCCGCATCGCCGGCTCGCTGATCGGCGGCATCGCCGAGACCCAGGAAATGCTCGACTTCTGCGCCGAGCACGGCATCGTCTCGGACATCGAGATGATCCCGATCCAGTCGATCAACCAGGCCTACGAGCGCATGCTCAGAAGCGACGTGAAGTACCGCTTCGTGATCGACATGGCCTCCCTCAAGCAGACCGACGCCGAGTAGGGCGGGTGGAACCCGCGGGTTTCACCCGCCCTACCGGGCCACGCAGTATTGCTGTTCACCGGGCACAACCAGTTGTTGGTGAACTCGCCCCTGTGGGAGCGGACTTGTCCGCGAATGGAGCTGACAACACAGCTTCGCGGCCAAGGCCGCTCCCACAAGGGCATCCAGCAATGCTCAATTGGGCCATAGCCTGACAGCATTACGGGCTTGGCCCGGCTTTTTTCGTACGCGCCTTTTATTCGACCGACACAGGACCACCCAACGTGGTCATCTCGCCCTCGCCCACGCCGATCACCAGCGCTGCGCCGAACACCACCACGAGGAACGCCAGCAGGAACAGCAGGGAGATGCCGAACGCCCGCCAGTTGGAGCGGAAGGGGCCGGCGTGCCCCTCCACCGCCTCGCCGAACTGCGCCTTGGCGTACTGGTGCATGCCGATCACCTGGGCGACGGTCATGCCGATACCCGCGCCGTCCGGCAGCCAGTAGCCGATCACCATCACGACGGCGAACAGGCCGATGGCCAGCCACCAAGTGTTGCGCACCCGCGCCTGGAGACCCAGGGCGCGCAGGTTGTGGGCGGCGATGTAGGCGCCGGCCAGCGGCGTGCCGAAGAAGGTGGCGATGCCCACGGCACTCAGGCGGTAGAGCGGGCCGCTGGCCTGGCCGGCGGTGACCAGGTCGGCCTGGGGCGCTTGGTAGGGGTTGTTGTCGGGCTTGGCGTCCATGCGGATGTCTCCTGTCAGTTCGAGTCGAGGTGGAAGGTGTCGGCGTCCAGATGGGCCGGGAAGCGCTCGCGGTAGGCCGCCAGGTCGGCGGCGGGCAAGCGCACGCGGAACACACCCGCAGCATCGCCCGGCGCCAGCAGGGCTTCGCCCTGGAAATCCAGCACCTGGGAATCGCCGCTGTAGGGATGGCCGTTGCCGTCGCTGCCGATGCGGTTCACCGCCGCAACGTAGCACAGGTTCTCGATGGCCCGGGCCGGCAGCAGGCGATTCCAGTGGTGGCGGCGGGCGGCCGGCCAGTTGGCGGTGTAGAGCAGCAGGTCGGTGTCCCGCGGGTCGCGGCTCCACACCGGGAAGCGCAGGTCGTAGCAGATCAGCGGCCGCACCTTCCAGCCCTTCACCTCCAGCAGCACCTGTTCCTCGCCGGCGGCGTAGTGCTTCTGCTCGCCGGCCATGCGGAACAGGTGGCGCTTGTCGTAGTGCGCCAGCGAACCGTCCGGGCGCGCCCACAGCAGGCGGTTGCGGTAGCTGCCGTCGGCCGCCTGGATGATCAGGCTGCCGGTCACCACGGCGTCGATGCGCCGGGCCTGCTCGCGTAGCCAGGCCGTGGTGGGGCCGTCCTCCGGCTCGGCCAGCTCGGCCGAGCGCATGGAGAAACCGGTGCTGAACATTTCCGGCAGCACCACCAGGTCGGCGCCGCGAGCCTGCTCCAGCAGCGGCTCGAAGCGCGCGCGGTTGGCGGCGGCGTCGTGCCAATCCAGTTCGCTCTGGACCAGCGCCAGTTCGAGGTCGGGTCTGCTATTCACGGGTAACTCCTGAAATCTTTGTGGGAGCGGCCTTGGCCGCGAGGCAGGCAACACGAGAACATCGCGGCCAAGGCCGCTCCCACTCCACTACACGGAGCGGAGCCTGTCGGCGGCCTGGCGCAGCGTCTCCTCGCGCTTGGCGAAGCAGAAGCGCACCAGGCGCAAGTCGGCCGGCGCCTGCTGATAGAACACGGAGACCGGGATGGTCGCCACACCGTGCTCGCGGGTCAGCCATTCGGCCATGGCCACGTCGTCCAGGTCCGGGCGGATCGCCGAGTAGTCGGCGAGCTGGAAGTAGGTGCCCGGCGCGCGGGTGAAGCGGAAGCGAGAGTCGGCCAGCAGATCGCAGAACAAGTCGCGCTTGGCCTGGTAGAAGGCCGGCAGCTCCTCGACATGCTCGGGATGCGCGGCCATGAAGTCGGCCAGCGCGTGCTGCAGCGGGGTCACCCCGCAGAAGTTGACGTACTGGTGGATCTTGCGCAGCTCGGCGGTCAGCGCCGGCGGCGCCACCACGTAGCCGGTCTTCCAGCCGGTGACGTGGTAGGTCTTGCCGAATGAGCTGACCACGTAGGCCCGGGCGTTCAGCTCCTCGTGGGCCAGCACGCTGGCATGGCGGGCGCCGTCGAAGATCAGGTGCTCGTAGACCTCATCGCTGATGATGTGGATGTCGCGGCCACGGATCAGGTCGGCCAGTCGGTCCAGATCCTCGCGGGCGAGCAGCGCGCCGCTGGGATTGTGCGGCGAATTGAGGAAGATCAGGCGGGTGCGCGGGGTGATGGCGTCGGCCAGGCGCTGCCAGTCGACCGAGAAGTCCGGCAGCGCCAGCGGCACATGCACGCAGCGGCCGCCGGCCAGTTCCACCGAGGGCTCGTAGCTGTCGTAGCAGGGGTCGAGGACGATGGCCTCGTCGCCCGCATGGATCAGCGCCTGCACCGCGCAGAAGATCGCCTCGGTGGCGCCGGGGGTGATGGTGATCTCGCTGTCCGCGTCGCGCTGCACGCCGTAGCTGCGGGCCAGCTTGGCCGCCACCTGCTGGCGCAGGGCCGGCAGGCCGGTCATCGGCGAATACTGGTTGCGCCCTTCCAGCACATGCCGGGCCACCGCTTCGCGCAGGGCCTGCGGGCCATCGAAGTCGGGAAAGCCCTGGGACAGGTTGAGCGCGCCGGTCTCCGCGGCGAGCTGGGACATGCGGGTGAAGATGGTGGTGCCGACATTGGGCAGCTTGCTGGCGAGCATCGGGACTTCCTCGGGGAAAGCTGCAAGCTACAAGCTTCAGGCCGCAAGAAAAAGCGGTCCGGCTCCATTTGCAGCTTGTCGCTTGCCGCTTGTAACCAGGGGCAACCGGGTAGAGAGCCCCCCTGTACCGACAAGGCAGGCAGGAAATTCCGTCATTCCCGCGCAGGCGGGAATCCAGTAGCCGCCTCGCTGGGTCCCCGCCTTCGCGGGGACGACGGGGTGTCGGGTTGTGCGTACAGCTGCTCCACCCGATTGCCCCGTGCTGGAAACTACCTTTTCTTGTCCTTGCGCTTCTTCTCGGCCTTCTTGTGGTGGCTCATCAGCCGGCGCTTGCGGTTCACCTGGCGCTCGGTGAGCTTGTTCTTCTTGCCCTCGAACGGGTTGTCGCCGCCCTTGTACTCGATGCGGATCGGCGTGCCGACCAGCTTGAGCACGCGCCGGTAGGTGTTTTCCAGGTAGCGGGTGTAGGTCTTCGGTACCGAATCCACCTGGTTGCCGTGGATCACGATCAGCGGCGGGTTGGCGCCACCGAGGTGGGCGTAGCGCAGCTTGATGCGGCGGCCGTTGACGGTCGGCGGCTGGTGCTCCTGCACGCAGTCCTCGAGGATCTGGGTCAGGCGGTTGGTCGGCCAGCGGGTCACGGCGGCCTTGAAGGCGGTCTGCACCGACTTGTACAGGTGGCCGACGCCGGTGCCGTGCTTGGCCGAAATGAAGTGGATGTCGGCCCAGTCGACGAACATCAGCCGGCGTTCCAGCTCGGTCTTCACGTAGTCCTTCTCGCCCTGCTCCATGCCGTCCCACTTGTTCAGGGCGATGACCAGCGCGCGGCCGGTTTCCAGCACGAAGCCGAGCAGGTTGAGGTCGTGCTCGACCACGCCCTCGCGGGCGTCCATCACGAAGATCACCACGTTGGCGTCTTGGATGGCCTGCAGGGTCTTGACCACCGAGAACTTCTCGACGGCCTCGAAGATCTTGCCGCGGCGGCGCACGCCGGCGGTGTCGATCAGGGTGTACTTCTCCTCGTCACGCTCGAACGGGATATAGATGCTGTCCCGCGTCGTTCCCGCCTGGTCGTAGACGATCACCCGCTCCTCGCCGAGCATGCGGTTGACCAGGGTCGACTTGCCCACGTTGGGGCGGCCGATGATGGCGATCTTGATGCCGTCCTTCTCGCTCGGACCGGGGATGCGCTTGGCCTCCTGCCCTTCAGCGACCACTTCCTCGGCCGGGGCCTCCGCGCCCTCCTCGCCGTCGACCGGCTCTGGCTCGCCATCGTCGCGGGGGAAGATGCCCAGCGCGGCTTCCAGCATCTGGGTGATGCCACGGCCGTGGGCGGCGGCGATCGGCAGGGCGTCGCCCAGGCCCAGCGGGCTGAACTCGGCGCGGGCGATGTCCGGGTCGACGGTATCGACCTTGTTGGCGATCAGGAAGCGGCGCTTGTTCCGCTTGCGCAGATGCTCGGCGATCATCTGGTCGGCGGCGGTCATGCCGGCGCGCGAGTCGACCATGAACAGCACGGCGTCGGCTTCCTCGATGGCCTGCAGGGACTGCTCGGCCATCTTGGCGTCGATGCCTTCCTCGTCGCCGGAGATGCCGCCGGTGTCGATGACGATGTAGGTGCGCCCCTGCCACTTGGCCTCGCCGTACTGGCGATCGCGGGTCAGGCCCGCGTATTCGGCCACGATGGCGTCGCGGGTCTTGGTCAGGCGGTTGAACAGCGTCGACTTGCCGACGTTGGGGCGGCCCACCAGGGCGATTACAGGAACCATCGACATTTACCTCAGAAAACACAAAGGCCGCTGCCGTCGAACGGCAGCGGCCGGGCTTTGCAACTCAGCTTAGCGGATGGTCAGGCCGACCAGCTTGCCGCTGTTGCCGTAGGCATAGATCCAGTCGCCGATCACCAGCGGACGGACGCGCACGCCGTCGCCATCGATCTTCTCGCGACCGACGAAATGGCCGTCCACCTGGCTCAGCAGGTGTAGATAGCCCTCGAAGTCACCGACCGCCACGTAGCTGGAGAACACTTCCGGCGCGGACAGCTGGCGACGCAGCAGGGCATCGTTGCTCCACAGGGCGGAATTGGAGTTCTCGTCGACGCCTTCCACGGCACCGCTGGCCAGGCTGACGTAGACGCTGCCGAAGCCCTGGGCCAGGCCCACGTAGCTGGATGCGTCACGGGTCCACAGCGGGCGGCCGGATTCCGCGTCGAACGCGGCGACCTTGCCCTGGTAGCTCACCGCGTACAGGTTGCCGCCGGTGAGCAGCAGGTTGCCGTCGATGTCGACCATGCGCTCCAGTTCGGAACGGCCCTGCGGCACGGCCACGCGCTGTTCCCACACCGGAATGCCACGGCTGGCGTCCAGCGCCAGGAGCTTGCCGGACGAGAGACCGGCGATCACCAGGCTGTTGGTCATGACCGGGCTGCTGGTGCCGCGCAGGGTCAGCACGGCCGGGCTGTTCTCGTAGATCCAGCGCTGGCTGCCGGTGCCGGCGTCGAAGGCGATCAGGCGGTCGTCCTGGGTCTGCACCACGACGACGTCGCCGTTGGTGGCCGGGGCGGAGAGCACTTCGCTGGTGACGCGGGCGCGCCACTTCTCTTCGCCACTGCTGGCGTCGAGGGCGATCACCTCACCCTTGAGGGTGCCGACCAGCACCAGGCCGTAGCCGGCGCCGACACCACCGGAGATCGGCAGGTCGAGATCGACCTCCCAGAACTTGTCGCCGGTCAGGCGATCCAGGGCGACCACTTCGCCGTCGGCGGCAGCGGCGAACAGGCGCTCGCCGTCGCTGGCAGGCGTCAGCAGGTTGTACAGATCGCCCTGGCCATCACCGACCGAACGGCTCCAGCGGGCATCCAGGCGTACTTCTTCCTGGATGTCGGGCAGTTCGTTCGGCGGCAGTTCCTTCTTGCTGTTGCTGCTGCAACCCACGGCCAGTACGGCCAGGGCCAGCATCGCTGCATTCTTCCAACGCATCACGTCAGGCATCCCCTTTGGCCAGGTCGTCGAGCTTCATCTGCAGGCCACCCACGGCGGCGTCCTCGGCCAGGGACTCCTTGGCCTTCTGGTAGGCCGCGTGGGCGTCGTCGCCACGGCCGAGCTGCACCAGCAGGTCACCCTTGAGTTCCTCGCGGCTGGCCTGCCAGGCCTTGCCGACCTTGCCGTCCAGCAGCTTCAGGCCTTCCTCGACCTTGCCCTGGGCCGCCAGCACGCGCGCGGTGCGCTGGCGCGCCATCTCGCCGATGGCTTCGTCGGCGGGCTTGTCCAGCAGCGGCTTGAGTTCGGCGATGGCATCGTCCAGCTTGCCGTTTTCCACGGCCAGCTTGGCGATGAACAGGCTGGCGTACTGGGCGTAGCTGGTGCCGCCGTATTCCTTCTTCAGGCGGGCGGCGAGTTCGGTGACCCTGCCGACGTCCGGCTGGCCATCGGCCGTGAAGGTGGACTCGAGCATCTGCTGATAGAGCGCCCCCGCGCCCTGGGCCTGGCTGGTCTTGTAGTGCTGCCAGCCCTGCCAGCCGAACACCAGGGCCAGCGCAAGCACGCCGCCGGTCAGCAGGGGTTTGCCATTGCGCTGCCACCAGTCCTTCAGCTGCGCAATCTGTTCTTCTTCGGTCATGCTCACCCCGATAACTCCTTATTCGCTTTGTTCTCAGGCCTGCAGGCAGGCGGCGAGATGCGCCGGCAGCGCATCCCAGGCAATGTTCTGTTGCTGTGCGTCGTCGCGCAGGGGTTTGCAACCTACCACGCGGGCGGCCAGTTCGTCCTCACCCAGAATCAGGGCGAAGCGCGCGCCGCTCTTGTCGGCCTTCTTGAACTGGCTCTTGAAGCTGCCGCCGCCGGCGTTGACCAGCAGGCGCAGCCCGGGAATGGCGTCGCGCAGGCGCTCGGCCAGGCCCAGGCCGGCCACTTCGGCGGCCTCGCCGAAGGCGCACAGGTAGACGTCCGCCGGGCTGTTCAGCTCGGCCGGCAGCAGTTCCAGGGTTTCCAGCAGCAGCACCAGGCGCTCCACGCCCATGGCGAAGCCCACGCCCGCGGTCGGCTTGCCGCCGAGCTGGCCGACCAGGCCATCGTAGCGGCCGCCGGCGCACACCGTGCCCTGGGCGCCGAGCTTGTCGGTGACCCACTCGATCACGGTGCGGTTGTAGTAGTCGAGGCCACGGACCAGCCTGGGGTTGATCTCGTAGCGGATGCCCACCGCGTCCAGGCGCGCCTTGACGCCTTCGAAGTGCAGGCGGGACTCCTCGTCCAGGTAGTCGGCCAGGGACGGCGCGTCGGCCAGCAAGGCCTGGGTCTGGGCGTTCTTGCTGTCGAGGATGCGCAGCGGGTTGGTGGTCAGGCGGCGCTGGCTATCCTCGTCGAGCTGGTCGAAGCGCTCCCGCAGATAGGCCACCAGGGCGTCGCGGTAGGTCGCGCGGGCCTCGCTGGAACCCAGGCTGTTGAGCTGCAGGGTCACCGCATCGGCCAGGCCGAGCTTCTGCCACAGGCGCCAGGTCAGCACGATCAGCTCGGCGTCGACGTCCGGCCCCGGCAGGTTGAAGATTTCCACACCCACCTGGTGGAACTGGCGGTAGCGCCCCTTCTGCGGCTTCTCGTAGCGGAACATCGGGCCGGCGTACCACAGCTTCTGCACCTGGCCGCCGCCGGACAGGCCGTGCTCGAGCACCGCGCGCACGCAGCCGGCGGTGCCTTCCGGGCGCAGGGTCAGGGATTCCTCGTTGCGGTCGAGGAAGGTGTACATCTCCTTGTCCACCACGTCGGTACCCTCGCCGATGCCACGGGCGAACAGCTCGGTGTACTCGACGATGGGCAGGCGGATTTCCTTGTAGCCATAGCCATCGAGCAGGCTGGCCAGGGTGCTTTCCAGGTAGCGCCAGGCCGGCGTCTGCTCCGGCAGGATGTCGTTCATGCCACGGATGGCTTGTAGGGTCTTGCTCACAGGGAGTCCTTAATCAGCCGCGGGCGATGACGGCCGCGTCGGCCTCGGCCTTCTCGGCCGCCTTGCGACGGATGAGCTTCTCCAGCTCGTCCACCAGATTGTCGTTGGTCAGTTTCGACGCCGGGGCGCCATCGATGTAGACCAGGTTGTTCGGCGTGCCGCCGGTGAGGCCGATGTGCGCCTCCTTGGCCTCGCCCGGGCCGTTGACCACGCAGCCGATCACGGCCACGTCCATCGGCACCAGCAGGTCCTCGACCCGCGCCTCCAGCTCGTTCATGGTCTTGACCACGTCGAAGTTCTGCCGCGAGCAGCTCGGGCAGGCGATGAAGTTGATGCCACGCGAGCGCAGGCGCAGGGACTTGAGGATGTCGAAACCGACCTTGATCTCCTCCACCGGATCGGCGGCGAGGGAAATGCGGATGGTGTCGCCGATACCGTCGGCCAGCAGCATGCCCAGGCCGACCGCGGACTTCACGGTGCCGGAGCGCAGGCCGCCGGCCTCGGTGATGCCCAGGTGCAGCGGCTGCTCGATCTGCCTGGCCAGCAGGCGGTACGCCTCGACGGCCATGAACACGTCGGAGGCCTTCACGCTGACCTTGAAGTCGGGGAAGTTCAGGCGGTCCAGGTGCTCGACGTGGCGCAACGCGGACTCCACCAGCGCCTCGGGCGTCGGCTCGCCGTACTTCTTCTGCAGGTCCTTTTCCAGGGAGCCGGCGTTGACCCCGATGCGAATCGGGATGCCCTTGTCGCGGGCCGCCTCGACCACCGCCTTGACCCGGTCCTCGCGACCGATGTTGCCCGGGTTGATGCGCAGGCAGTCGACGCCCAGCTCGGCCACGCGCAGGGCGATCTGGTAGTCGAAGTGGATGTCGGCGACCAGCGGCAGGTTGACCTGCTGCTTGATCCTGCCGAAGGCCTCGGCCGCCTCCATGGAGGGCACGGAGACGCGCACGATGTCGGCGCCGGCGGCTTCGAGGCGCTGGATCTGGCCGACGGTGGCCTCGACGTCGCAGGTCTCGGTGTTGGTCATGCTCTGCACCGCGATCGGCGCATCGCCGCCGACCGGTACCGAGCCGACCCAGATCTTGCGGGACAGGCGACGCTTGATGGGGGATTCGCAATGCATGTTCTGGCTCACTGCCCCAGTTTGAGGCGGGCGGTTTCACCGTGAATGAAGGGGGCAACGTCGACGGCCTGGCCATTGACCAGCACCACCACACCGCGGGCGTAGCCCAGGCGCAGCTCCAGCGGCGCCTTGCCGGCCAGTTCCACGCTGTCGCCGCGGCGCTTGAGAGCGCTGAGCAGCACCTTGCCGTTGGCATCGGTGAGCTGGGTCCAGCAGTCCGCGGTGAATTGCAGGTTGACCAGCGCCTCGCCGGCGGCGGGCGTCACCGGGGTGCTGGCTGCCGCCGGGGCAGGAGTCTCGGCGGCGGCTGTGGACGGCGGCGTCTGGGGTGAGGCGGCAGGCGGGACCGGCGGAACCGCTGCCGGAGCCTGGGCGCCGGCGGGCGGTGTCGGGGCAGCGGCGTCGGGGCTCGCGACCGTGGGCGCTTCGGCCTCGGCGGCGGACTCGGCCGGCGGCGTCACTTCGTCCGGAGACGGCTCCACCTGGGCATCGGCGACGGCCTGGTCTTCCGGCTCGCCCAGCGGATGCAGCTCGGTGGTGCCATCGGCGGCCTCGACCTCGACGTGCTCCAGGCTGCTGGTCTTGGCCGAATCGTTGCCGAGGCGCTCGGTCTCGCTCTGCCACCAGAGGAAGCCCGCCGCGCCCAGCGCCAGCAGCACCACCACGCTGAAGAATTTCACCAGACTCTGGGAAAGGCGCGCCGGCTCCTCGATGCGTACGAGGCTGGCCACGCTGGCGCCACTGGCGTCGGTACCGGTGTACTGGTCGAAGTCGTTGACCAGGCGATTGGGGTCGAGCCCCATCAGCTTGGCGTAGGCGCGCACGTAGCCCCGGGCGAAGGTATGCCCCGGCAACCGCTCGAAGGCACCCTCTTCCAGATGGCGCAAGGCCTGCGCGGTCAGGTTGAGCTGCACCGCCACGTCGTCCAGCGCCAGATCCCGGCTTTCGCGCACCTTGCGCAGCGTCTCCCCGGGGTTGACCCGGGGCGCGGCAACAACTTCAGGATGCGAAGGCTTCATCACTGCTCCGACAGATATTGCTGATACTCCGGGGTACCCGGATAGAGACGCTTCAACTGCAGCCCCAGGCTGGCCGCCTGGTCGCGGTCCTCGAACACCCGGGCCAGGCGAGTGCCCAGCAACAGGCTCTGCGGGGTCTGCCGGGCCTGCTGGCTGTAGCTGGCGTAGTAGCTGCGGGCGGCCACGTAGTCCTTGTCCTCGAAGGACAGCAGGCCCATCTGCAGCAGCGAGACCGAGCGCTGGCTGTTCATCCGCAGGGCGCGCTCGAAGTAGTGCTTGGCTTCCTCGCGCTTGCCCAGCTGCTGGGCAGTCAGGCCGAGGTTCTCGAACACCCGGGAGCGCTCGCCATAGAGGGTGTCCTCGGAAGCCTTGAGGTACTGCTCGTAGGCCTCCTTGTAACGCTTCTGCTCGAACAGGAAACCGCCGTAGTTGTTCAGCAGGCGGGCATCGCCCTTCTTCAGCGCGATGGCCTTGCGGTAGTTCTCGTCGGCGAGCTTGGGCTCCATCTCGTACTGGTAGACCACCGCCAGGGCGGCGTAGGCCTCGGCGCTGGAGGAGTCCAGCGCCAGCGCCTGGCGCAGCGGCTCCTTGGCCTGCTCGGTGGAGCCGTTCTGCAGATGGCCGATGCCCAGCTGGATATAGGCGTCGCGCGCGGCGTCCCTACCCTCTCGCGTACTCATCGGATCGACCGGGCCGCCGGTGCGGACGCACCCGGCCAGCAGGCAGACAAGAGACAGATAAAGCGCGGCGCGCAAGGTCATGAAATTCCCCCTTCAATTTCGGTTGGCGGCGTTGCGAGGCTCTGCGGCCTCGTTACCCAGCTGGCGTACGGCGATGTAACGCTCGCTGCGACGGGTACGGTCCTGCACCTGGCCGACCAGCTGCCCGCAGGCGGCGTCGATATCGTCGCCACGGGTGGTACGGACGGTGACGTTGAAACCGGCCTTGTGCAACAGATCCTGGAAACGGCGGATGGCATTGTTGCTCGGCCGTTCGTAACCGGAGAAGGGGAAGGGATTAAACGGAATCAGATTGATCTTGCAAGGGAAATCCTTGAGAAGTGCGATCATCTGCGCAGCATGTTCCGGCTGGTCGTTGACGTCCTTGAGCAGGGTGTACTCGATGGTCAGGAAGCGCTTCTCGCCCAGACCCTCGATGTAGCGGCGGCAGGCCGCCAGCAATACGTCCAGCGGATACTTCTTGTTGAGCGGCACCAACTGGTTGCGCAGCTCGTCGTTCGGTGCGTGCAGCGACAGGGCCAGGGACACGTCGGTGACGGTCGCCAGCTTGTCGATCATGGGCACCACGCCGGAGGTGGACAGGGTCACCTTGCGCTTGGAAATGCCGTAGCCGAGGTCATCCATCATGATCTGCATGGCCGGCACGACATTGTCGAAATTCAGCAGGGGCTCGCCCATGCCCATCATCACCACGTTGGTGATGGCACGGTCGATCTTGGCCGGCACGGTGCCGAAGGATTTGTTGGCGATCCATACCTGGCCGATGATTTCCGCGGCAGTCAGGTCGCTGTTGAAGCCCTGCTTACCGGTGGAACAGAAACTGCAATCCAGCGCACAGCCGGCCTGGGACGACACACAGAGGGTGCCGCGACCACCTTGCGGGATGTACACGGTCTCGACGCAGCTGCCGGACGCCACGCGGACCACCCACTTGCGGGTACCGTCGGCGGAGATGTCCTGGCTGACGATCTCGGGACCGCGAATCTCGGCGCAGGCACTGAGCTTTTCGCGCAGGGCCTTGCCGAGATTGCTCATGGCATCGAAGTCCTCGACGCCGAAGTGGTGAATCCATTTCATGACCTGACCGGCACGGAAGCGCTTTTCTCCGATGCTCTCGAAGAAGCTTTCCATTTCCGCCTGGGTCAGCCCCAGCAGGTTGGTCTTGGCAACATCAGTCATGGATTCACCCTCGCCGGTTCGCGCTTAGCGAATGCGAGCGCACACCTCGGTGGCGGAGAAGAAGTACGCGATCTCGCGAGCGGCGGAAGCCTCGGAGTCGGAGCCGTGAACAGCATTCTCGTCGATGGAAACGGCGAAGTCGGCGCGGATAGTGCCGGCGGCGGCTTCTTTCGGGTTGGTGGCGCCCATCAGCTCACGGTTCTTCAGAACGGCGTCTTCACCTTCCAGCACCTGGACGATAACCGGACCGGAAGTCATGAAGGCAACCAGATCCTTGAAGAAGCCGCGCTCGCTGTGCTCGGCGTAGAAACCGGCGGCTTCGCGCTCGGACAGCTGGACCATCTTGGAAGCGACGACGCGCAGGCCGGCCTTCTCGAAACGGGTGGTGATTTCACCGATGACGTTCTTGGCGACGGCATCCGGCTTGATGATGGAGAAAGTACGTTGAACAGCCATGTGAAGCTCCAGAGAGTTAAAGCGAAAAATTAAACCCGCGAATTATACGCGGGTTAGGGGGAAATGCGTAGGGCCGTGCCCTTGAGGGGTACAGCTCAGTCGAGTTCTTCGATCCAGGCCGCCTGAATGGCCTCCAGCACCTTCTCGCCGCCGCGCTGCGGATCGTCGGCGAAGTCCGGCAGGGCCAGCACCCAGCGGTGCAGATCGACGAAGTTGATGTAGCGCGGATCGACATCCGGCTTGCTTTCGGCCAGTTCGATGGCGATGTCCAGCACGTCAGCCCATTTCAGACTCATGACGGTTCCTTGAATCAGTGCGGCGCTTCGGCGGCATGATTGAGCGAGTATTTCGGGATTTCGACGGTCAGGTCTTCCGTCCCGACGACCGCCTGGCACGCCAGGCGCGATTGTGCCTCCAGCCCCCAGGCCCGATCGAGGAAATCCTCCTCCAGCTCGTCGGCCTCTTCCAGCGAATCGAAACCCTCGCGGATGATGCAGTGGCACGTGGTGCAGGCGCAGACGCCGCCACAGGCACTCTCCATCTCGATGTGGTGCGCATGGGCCAGCTCGAGAATCGACGTGCCGGGCTCAGCCTCCACGACCATGCCATCAGGGCAGAACTTCTCGTGCGGCAGAAAAATGACCTGTGGCATCAGTTATCCTCGATTTCATTCAGAGTGCGCCCCGCCAGAGCGGCTTTCACCGTCGAGTCCATCCGCCGCGCGGCGAAGGCGTCGGTAATCTGCGACAGGCGCTTGGTCTGCCGTTCGATGGCCGCCACGTCAGTGGTCGCCAGCAACTCGCGCAGCTCATCCATGCTCGCCAGGATGGCAATCCGCTCGTCGTCGCCGAGCAGCCGCTCGCCATCGACATCCAGCGCCGACTGCACGGCCTCGAGCAGACGCTCGGCATCGACCTGCTGCTCACGCAGGGCACGTGCATCCTTGTCGCCACCGGCATTATGGAAGGAGTCCTGCAACATGCGGGCGATCTCGCCATCGGTCAGGCCGTAGGACGGCTTGACCTGGATGCTCGCCTCGACGCCGGAACCCAGCTCGCGGGCGGCGACGCTGAGCAGGCCGTCGGCATCGACCTGGAAGGTCACGCGGATCTTCGCCGCGCCGGCGACCATCGGCGGAATGCCGCGCAGCTCGAAGCGCGCCAGGGAGCGGCAGTCCTTGACCAGCTCGCGCTCACCCTGCAGCACCTGGATGGCCATCGCCGTCTGGCCATCCTTGTAGGTGGTGAAGTCCTGGGCCCGCGCCACGGGAATGGTGGTATTGCGCGGAATGACCTTCTCCATCAGCCCACCCATGGTTTCCAGCCCCAGGGACAGCGGGATCACGTCGAGCAGCAACAGCTCCTCGCCGTTGCCGCGCTGGTTGCCGGCCAGGGTGTCGGCCTGGATCGCGGCGCCGATGGCCACCACCTGATCCGGGTCGATATCGGTCAGCGGAGGGCGCCCGAACAGCTCGCCCACCGCCTCGCGCACGCGCGGCACACGGGTGGAGCCGCCGACCATGACCACCGCCTCGACCTCCTCGACCTCGATGCCGGCATCGCGCACGGCGCGGCGGCAGGCCTTCAGGCTGCGGGCGACCATCGGCTCGATCAGCGCCTCGAACTGCGCCCGACTCAGTTCGCCGGACCAGCCATCGTGGACCACCGGCACACTGTCGGCCTCGGTCAGCGCTTCCTTGGCCGCACAGGCGGCCTGCAGCAGGCGGCGCTGGGCCGCCGGGTCGAGATCATGGGAGAGGCCGGCCCGCTCGATGATCCAGCCGGCAATGGCATGGTCGAAGTCGTCGCCACCCAGGGCACTGTCGCCGCCGGTCGCGAGCACCTCGAACACGCCCCGGGTCAGGCGCAGCACGGAAATATCGAAGGTGCCGCCGCCCAGGTCATAGATCGCGACCACACCCTCCGCGCCCTTGTCCAGGCCGTAGGCCACGGCGGCGGCGGTCGGCTCGTTGAGCAGGCGCAGCACATTGAGATTGGCCAGGCGCGCGGCATCCTTGGTGGCCTGGCGCTGGGCGTCGTCGAAATAGGCCGGCACCGTGATCACCGCGCCGACCAGTTCGCCGCCCAGGGCCGACTCGGCGCGCTCGCGCAGGGAGCGGAGAATTTCCGCCGACACTTCCACCGGGCTCTTGGCACCCTGCACCGTCTCGATGAACGGCATGTGCGACTCACCCTCGGCGAAGCGATAGGGCAACTGGTCGCCGAGCTGCCTGATGTCCTCGACACCACGCCCCATCAGGCGCTTGACCGATAGCACGGTGTTCAATGGGTCCAGCGCGGCCGAAGCCTTGGCGGAAGCGCCCACCTCGACGCGATCGGCGTGGTAGCGCACCGCGGACGGCAGGATCACCCGCCCTTCGGCATCGGCCAGCGGCGCGGACAGGCCGCTGCGGACGGCGGCGACCAGCGAATTGGTGGTACCCAGGTCGATACCCACCGCCAGACGGCGCTGGTGGGGTTGCGGGCTCTGTCCGGGCTCGGCGATCTGCAGTAGGGCCATGGTGCTCTAGGTATCAGGCGCGCAGCGCGGGCTGCGCCGGGTTAGTCGTCGAGGCGCTCTTCCAGGTCGCGCACTTCGTGGGCCAGCTTGTCGAGGAACTGCATGCGACGCACCAGGCGCTCGGCCTCCTCGCGTCGCGACGCATCGTCCCAGCAGGCGGAAAAACCTTCATCCAGCTCATCCTGAGCCGCCTTGAGGCGCTTCTTGAACGCCGCCACGCCGGCCAGGTCGGCACTGTCCTGCAGGTCTTCCAGCTCCTCGCGCCAGCGCATCTGCTGGAGCAGGAACTCGGGGTCCTGCACCGTCACTTCCAAGGGCAGCTCGCGGCCGCCCAGCGCCAATAGGTAAAGCGCACGCCGCGGCGCGCTCTTCAGGGTCTGATAGGCCTCGTTGAGTCGCGCCGACTGTTCCAGCGCCAGGCGCTGCTCACGCTCGCCGGCATCGGCGAAGCGATCCGGATGCACGGCCTTGGCCAGCTCGCGGTAGCGCGCCGACAGCTGCGCCTGATCCAGCCGGAACGCGGGCTGCAGCTCGAACAGGGCGAAATGACAGGGACTGCCCACAACAACCCGCCTTAGACGTTGAAGCTCTCGCCGCAGCCGCACTCGCCGCGCACGTTGGGGTTGTTGAACTTGAAGCCCTCGTTGAGGCCTTCGCGGACGAAGTCCAGTTCGGTGCCATCGAGGTAGGCCAGGCTCTTGGGGTCGATGATCACCTTGACGCCGAAGTTCTCGAACACCTGATCCTCGCCCGCCACTTCGTCGACGAACTCCAGCACATAGGCCAGGCCCGAGCAGCCGGTGGTGCGCACGCCAAGGCGGATGCCCTCGCCCTTGCCGCGCCCTTCGAGCGAGCGTTGCACATGGCGAGCGGCGGCTTCAGTCATGGTGATGGCCATAGCGGATCCTCGGTGGTGTCAGAGCAGACCTTTCTTCTGCTTGTAGTCGCGCACGGCGGCCTTGATGGCGTCCTCGGCGAGCACGGAGCAGTGGATCTTCACCGGCGGCAGGGCCAGTTCCTCGGCCAGCTGGGTGTTCTTGATGGTTTCGGCCTCGTCCAGCGTCTTGCCCTTCATCCACTCGGTGGCGAGGGAGCTGGAGGCGATGGCCGAGCCGCAGCCGTAGGTCTTGAACTTGGCGTCTTCGATCACGCCCTGCTCGTTGACCTTGATCTGCAGACGCATCACGTCGCCGCACGCCGGAGCGCCGACCATGCCGGTACCGACATTCGGGTCCTCGGCATCCATCTTGCCGACGTTGCGGGGGTTTTCGTAATGGTCGATGACCTTTTCACTGTATGCCATGCTGCCAATCCTCTCTCATCAGGTGCCGCTCTACAGGCGACTCGAAATCAGTGTGCCTGCCATTCGACCTTGGATATGTCGACACCTTCTTTGAACATGTCCCACAGCGGCGACAGCTCACGCAGCTTGTTCACCGCATCGGCCACCTTGCTGGCGGCGTAGTCGATCTCTTCCTCGGTGGTGAAGCGGCCGAAGGTGAAGCGGATCGAGCTGTGCGCCAGCTCGTCGTTGCGCCCCAGGGCGCGCAGCACGTAGGAAGGCTCCAGCGAGGCGGAAGTACAGGCGGAACCGGAAGAGACCGCCAGATCCTTGAGCGCCATGATCAGCGACTCGCCCTCGACGTAGTTGAAGCTGAGGTTCAGGTTGTGCGGCACGCGCTGGGTGAGGCTGCCGTTGACGTACAACTCCTCCATGCCCTCGACCTGCCGGTAGAAGCGGTCGCGCAGGGCCAGGATGCGCTCGTTCTCCTGCGCCATTTCTTCCTTGGCGATGCGGAAGGCCTCGCCCATGCCGACGATCTGGTGGGTCGCCAGGGTGCCGGAACGCATGCCGCGCTCGTGGCCGCCACCGTGGATCAGGGCTTCCAGGCGCACGCGCGGCTTGCGCCGTACGTAGAGGGCGCCGATGCCCTTGGGGCCATAGGTTTTGTGCGCAGAGAACGACATCAGGTCGACCTTCATCTTGTCCAGGTCGATCGCCACCTTGCCGGTGGACTGGGCCGCGTCGACGTGGAACAGGATGCCGCGGGAGCGGGTCAGCTCGCCAATGGCGGCGATGTCGTTGATGGTGCCGATCTCGTTGTTGACGTGCATGATCGACACCAGAATGGTGTCGTCGCGCAATGCCGCCTCGACCATGGCCGGAGTCACCAGGCCGTCTTCGCCCGGCTCGATGTAGGTCACCTCGAAGCCTTCGCGCTCCAGCTGGCGGGTGGTGTCCAGCACCGCCTTGTGCTCGATCTTCGAGGTGATGATGTGTTTGCCCTTGGTGCCGTAGAAGTGCGCGACGCCCTTGATGGCCAGGTTGTCGGATTCGGTGGCGCCGGAGGTCCAGACGATCTCGCGCGGGTCGGCGTTGACCAGCTCGGCGACCTGGCGACGGGCGTTCTCCACCGCTTCCTCGGCTTTCCAGCCGAATACGTGGGAGCGCGATGCCGGGTTGCCAAAGTTGCCATCCACCAGCAGGCACTCGCTCATCTTCTGCGCCACGCGCGGATCGACCGGGGTGGTGGCGGAGTAGTCGAGGTAAATCGGCAATCTCATCAGGTATCTCCTATTTCAGGCAGGCGCCCTGCTCACTCGACGGCGGACGCTTCGATCTTATCCAGCTGCGGCATCCTGCCATTACAGCGGCGCTGGTCCTGGCGCTGGGCGACTTCCTGCACTTCGCGCCGGGTCACCAGATCAGCCAGGCTGATGCCGCTGAGGAATTCGTGAATCTGCTGACTGAGGTCGCACCACAGATGGTGGGTCAGGCAGGTATCGCCCGAGTGGCAGTCACCCATACCCTGGCAACGGGTGGCGTCGACCGATTCATTCACCGCGTCGATCACCTGGGCCACCTGGATCACCCGCATGTCCCGCGACAGCTGGTAGCCGCCACCCGGGCCGCGCACGCTGCTGACCAGGTTGCCGCGACGCAGCTTGGCGAACAGCTGCTCCAGATAGGACAGGGAAATGCCCTGCCGCTCGGAGATATCCGCGAGCGAAACCGGCCCGTTCTGGGCATGCAGCGCCAGATCGAGCATGGCTGTGACGGCGTAACGGCCTTTGGTGGTCAGACGCATGGTTTTCGCACCACGGGTGAACTGAGTTGCCGCGATTATCCTCTTTTCCGACTATTTAGGTCAACTATAAGACCAATTAAAATAGTCAGGTATAGAGGCCGTGCGGGGCGCGAATGATAGCAGACTATCTGTCGTCAGGCAGCAGGCTTGTCGCCCTGCTCCTTGCAGACGTCGGCGAAGTCCTCGTCGCGCAGCGCCGGCAGGTCCTTGGCGCAGTAGTCGCTGCCCAGCTCCTTCAGCGCAGAGCACATGCCTTCGAGCCGGCCATCCACGGCATGCAGATGATCCAGCAGCTGGCCGATGGCGCGCGCCACCGGGTCGGGCATGTCCGGCCCAACGCCGTAGGCATCGAAGCCGAGCTTCTCGGCCATGGCCTGGCGTTTGGCCTCCTGCTCGTCGTCGCTCTTGACGATGATCCGCCCCGGAATGCCGACCACGGTGGCGCCGGGCGGCACCTCCTTGGTCACCACGGCGTTGGAGCCGACCTTGGCGCCGGCACCCACGGTGAACGGCCCCAGCACCTTGGCGCCGGCGCCGACCACCACGCCGTCCTCGAGGGTCGGGTGGCGCTTGCCCTTGTTCCAGCTGGTGCCACCCAGGGTCACGCCCTGATAGAGGGTGACGTCGTCGCCGATCTCGGCGGTCTCGCCGATGACGATGCCCATGCCGTGGTCGATGAAAAAGCGCCGGCCGATCCTCGCCCCCGGATGGATCTCGATGCCGGTCAGCCAGCGACCGAAATTGGAAACCACCCGCGCCAGCCACTTCCAACCGCTCGCCCACAGGGCATGGGCGACACGGTGCAGCCAGACGGCGTGCAGCCCCGGGTAGCAGGTCACCACTTCGAAGGCATTGCGCGCCGCCGGATCCCGATGGAAAACGCTCTGGATATCTTCGCGCACACGCTCAAACATCGTCTCTACTCCGCTTGTGAGGCTCGCCACGCACCGCCTTCCCGGTTTCCGTGAGGATGCCGCGCAGGATATTCATTTCCAGCTTGCTGATGCCACTGCGCCCGTACAGGCGCCGCAGGCGCGACATCAGGTGGCGCGGATTGGCCGGATCGAGGAAGCCGATCTCCACCAGCGTACTCTCCAGGTGGCCGTAGAACAGCTCCAGCTCATCCGTGGTCACCGACTGGGCATTGAGCATCGCCGTGGTTTCCAGCTTGTTCATCTTGGTCGGCTGGCCTTGCGCGGCCAGCCAGGCCATGCGCACCTCATAGGTCAGCACCTGCACCGCCGCCGCCAGGTTCAGCGAGCTGAACTTGGGGTCCGACGGGATATGCACATGGAACTGACAGCGCTGCAGCTCGTCGTTGGTCAGGCCGGCGTATTCACGACCGAACACCAGCGCCACCTCGCCGCCCTGCTCGACGTGTTGCAGCGAGGTGGTCGCACACTCGCGCGGGTCCAGCAGCGGCCAGGGAATGCGCCGGTCACGAGCACTGGTTCCGAGGGCCACGCTGCAGCCGACCAAAGCCTCCTCCAGCGTCTTTACGACCACGGCACTGTCGAGGATGTCGGTAGCGCCGGAGGCGCGCGCCACCGCCTCGCTACTGGGAAAGTCTTGCGGATCGACCAGCACGAGACGCGACAGGCCCATGTTCTTCATGGCCCGTGCGGCACCACCGATATTGCCGGGATGGCTGGTATTGACCAGCACCACGCGAATGTTCTGCAGCAACGCCAGCTCCGCCCGAGGATGCGAAAGGGCCATGAATGTTACAGAAGGCCCCAGCCCGATGTCATGCACAACGACGAGCCGGCTGCACAGAAAAAGCCAGTCTGCTAGAATGGCCGGCTTTACTCTTTAATGATCCAGGTGAACCTTCCATGCAGCCCATGCTGAATATCGCGCTGCGCGCTGCGCGCAGTGCCGGCGAACTGATCATCCGCTCCGTCGAACGCCTGGACGTCATCGCCGTCAACGAGAAGGATGCCAACGACTACGTCAGCGAAGTCGACCGCGCCGCCGAGCAGACCATCATCCAGGCGCTGCAGAAGGCCTATCCGACCCACGGCTTCCTCGGCGAGGAAAGCGGCAGCATCGCCGGCAGCGGCGACGGCGCCGACTACCAGTGGATCATCGACCCGCTGGACGGCACCACCAACTTCCTGCGCGGCGTGCCGCACTTCGCCGTCAGCATCGCCTGCAAGTACCGCGGCCGCCTGGAGCACGCCGTGGTGCTGGACCCGGTGCGCCAGGAAGAATTCACCGCCAGCCGCGGCCGTGGCGCCGCCGTCAACGGCAGGCGCATCCGCGTCAGCAACCGCAAGAGCCTGGACGGCGCCCTGCTGGGCACCGGCTTCCCATTCCGCGCCGAGCAGGTCGACAACCTGGACAACTACCTGGGCATGTTCCGCAGCCTGGTCGGCCAGACCGCCGGCATCCGTCGCGCCGGCGCCGCCAGCCTGGACCTGGCCTACGTCGCCGCCGGCCGCTACGACGCCTTCTGGGAGTTCGGCCTGTCCGAGTGGGACATGGCCGCCGGCGCCCTGCTGATCCAAGAAGCGGGCGGTCTGGTCAGCGACTTCAGCGGCGGTCACGACTTCCTCGAGAAGGGCCAGGTGGTCGCCGGCAACACCAAATGCTTCAAGGCGGTGCTGACCGCCATCCAGCCGCACCTGGCGCCGTCGATGAAACGCTGATCGAGCGCCCATGAAAAAGCCGCCCTAGGGGCGGCTTTTTCGTTTCCGGCCGGCGTTACTGGGCGACTTGCGACAGCACCAGCTGGCCTTCCTTGTTGACCGGGATCTGGCTGCCCGGGTCGCGATCCATGCGTACCTGGCCGACCTTGCCATCGAGCCGGTACTTCACGTCGTAGCCGACCAGTTTCTCGCTGGTATCGGTCACGGTGCTGCAGCGGGTCTCGGTGGTGGTGTAGGTGTCGCGTTGCTGCATGCCTTCCTGCACCTTGTTGCCGGCGTAGCCACCACCCACGGCGCCGGCGACGGTGGCGATCTTCTTGCCGTTGCCGCCGCCGACCTGGTTGCCCAGCAGGCCACCGACAACCGCGCCGATGGCGGTGCCGGCGATCTGGTGCTGGTCCTGCACCGGGCGCTGGCGGGTCACGGCCACGTCCTTGCAGACCTCGCGCGGCGTCTTGATGGTTTCATTGACCGGCTGCACCGCCAGCACCTCGGCGTACTGAGGGCCGCCCACCAGGCTATAGGCCGCTATCGCGCCGCCAGCGGTCACACCCACCGCGCCCAGCACTGCACCTACGATCATCGACTTGTTCATGGGGTCCTCCAGAGACTTCGGTTGCCGGGCGTTCACGCCCTACTCCCAGCCTTGGATTGAGCCATTTGAGGTGAGTTCCCGTTGCGCTGGCCGAGCGGCCCGAGGTGCGACGAAGCGCACACCCCGAAAACACGAAGCCCGGCACGGGGCCGGGCTTCGTCGGACGACCTGAGCGGATTCAGGGACGCTCATCCACCTCTTCGGCGACCGTCGGAGGAATCAGGTCCTCGCTGGTCAGCTTCAGCCAGACCAGCACGGTCGCGCCGATGTAGACCGACGAGTAGGTACCCACCACCACGCCGACCAGCAGGGTCAGGGCGAAGTTGGCCAGGGTATCGCCGCCGAACACCAGCAGCGCGATGAGCGCCAGCGCGGTGGAGAACGAAGTGGCGATGGTCCGCAGCAGGGTCTGGGTGACCGAGATATCGATGTTCTCGATCAGGTCGGCCTTGCGCAGAACACGGAAGTTCTCGCGGATACGGTCGTAGATGATGATCGTGTCGTTCAGCGAGTAGCCGATCATCGCCAGCACCGCCGCCAGCACCGTCAGGTCGAAGGGAATCTGGAAGAAGGCCAGGATACCCAGGGTCAGCACGGTGTCGTGGAACAGCGAGGCGACCGCGCCGACGCCGAACTTCCACTGGAAGCGGAAGGCCAGGTACAGCAGGATGCCGGCCAGCGCCAGCAGCATGGCCAAACCGCCCTGATCGCGCAGCTCCTCACCCACCTGCGGGCCGACGAACTCGACGCGCTTGAGCTCGAACCGGCTGTCCGGGTCGATCTTCTGCAGCGCGTCGGCGACCTGCCGGCCCAACTGCGGATCGTCACCAGCCAGGCGCACCAGCACGTCGGTGGTGGCGCCGAAGCTCTGCACGACCGCGTCGGTGTATCCGGCCTCGCCCAGCTCGCGCTTGATGAGTTCCAGATCGGCCGGCTTCTCGTATTGCAGCTCGATCAGGGTGCCGCCGGTGAAGTCCAGGCCAAAGTTCAGGCCCTTGGCGAACAGGGCGCCGAAGCCGATGAGGGTCAGCAGCACGGTGATGGCGAACGCGATGTTGCGGATCGCCATGAAACGGATGGTGTTCTTGATCATGGCCATTCCTCAGATCCACAGCTTCTTCATGTTACGGCCACCGAAGATCAGGTTGACCATGCCGCGGGTGAACATGATCGCCGTGAACATCGAGGTCAGGATGCCCAGCGACATGGTGACTGCGAAGCCCTTGACCGGCCCCGTGCCGAGGGCGAACAGGATGCCGCCGACCAGCAGGGTGGTGAGGTTACTGTCGATGATCGCCGAATAGGCGCGGTCGAAGCCCTCGTGGATGGCCCGCTGCACCGCCATGCCGTTGTTCAGCTCCTCACGTATCCGCGAGTAGATCAGCACGTTGGCGTCCACCGCCATGCCCAGCGTCAGCACGATACCGGCGATGCCGGGCAGCGTCAGCGTCGCGCCGATCACCGACATCAGGCCGACCAGCAACACCAGGTTGAAGGCCAGCGCCACGGTCGCCAGGATCCCGAAGAACTTGTAGATCAGGATCACGAAGATCGATACGAAGACCAGCGCCCACCAGGTGGAGTCGATGCCCTTGGCGATGTTCTCGGCACCCAGGCTCGGGCCGATGGTGCGTTCCTCGGCGAAGTACATCGGCGCCGCCAGACCGCCCGCGCGGAGCAGCAGGGCCAGTTCGGAGGATTCGCCCTTGCCGTCCAGGCCGGTGATGCGGAACTGGCTGCCCAGCGCCGACTGGATGGTGGCCAGACTGATGATCTTCTTCTCTTCCTTGAAGGAGGAGACGGCCACTTCCTTCTCGACGCCGTCGACCACCTGCTTGACGTACTGGGTCACCGGCTTCTGCTCGATGAAGATCACCGCCATGCTGCGGCCCACGTTGTTGCGGGTGGCGCGGTTCATCAGCTCGCCGCCGTGGCCGTCCAGGCGGATGTTGACCTGGGGCCGGCCGTTCTCGTCGTAGCTGGCCTGGGCGTCGGTGACCTGGTCACCGGTGATGATCAGGCTCCGCTCCAGCAGCACGGCCGGGCGGCCGGACTCGCGGAACTCGAAGGGCTCGGTGGTGGCACGCGGCGCCTCGGACTCGGCCTGCAGACGGAATTCCAGGTTGGCGGTCTTGCCGAGGATGCGCTTGGCTTCGGCGGTGTCCTGCACGCCCGGCAGCTCGACCACGATGCGGTTGGCGCCCTGGCGCTGGACCAGCGGCTCGGCCACGCCCAGCTCGTTGACCCGGTTGCGCACGGTGGTCAGGTTCTGCTTGATCGAGTATTCGCGGATTTCCGCGCGCTTGGCCTCGCTCAGCGGCAGGCGCAGCACCGACAGACCGTTGCGCTCGGCGGTGGTCAGGTCGAAGTCGTTGAAGTTCTTGGTGATCAGGCCACGGGCCTTCTCCAGCGACTCGCCGTCGGAGAAGCCCAGCTGGATGGCGCCGTCCTGCTGCGGCAGGCTGCGGTAGCGCACGCGCTCCTTGCGCAGCAGGCTCTTGATCTCGCTCTCGTAGACCTTGAGGCGGGCGTCCATGGCCTTGTCCATGTCCACTTCCAGCAGGAAGTGCACGCCGCCGGACAGGTCGAGGCCCAGCTTCATCGGGCCGGCGCCGAGGCTGCGCAGCCACTGGGGCGTGGTCGGGGCCAGGTTCAGCGCCACTACGTAGTCGTCGCCGAGGGAACGGCGCACCAGTTCCTTGGCCGGCAGCTGGTCGCCGAGCTTGAACAGGCGGATCAGGCCGCCCTTGCCCTGGCCGGTCAGGCTCGCGTCCTTGACCTTGATGCCCGCTTCTTCGAGCGCCTTGCCGACGCGGTCGAGGTCGGCCTGGCCGATCTCGAGCGCGGAGCTGGCGCCGCTGATCTGGATGGCCGGGTCATCCGGGTACAGATTGGGCGCGGAATAGATTAAGCCGACGGCCAGTACGGCCAGGATCAGCAGGTACTTCCACAGAGGATATTTGTTGAGCATGACGCCGCCCGTTATGACACGGGGCGCCTGAAGCGCCCCGTCGTGACTGAAGATGAATCGTTAGATGGCTTTCAGGGTGCCCTTCGGCAGGGTCGCCGCGATGGCCTGCTTCTGGAACCTGAGCTCGACGTTGTCGGAAACCTCGATCACCACGAAGTCGTCGGTCACCTTGGTGACCTTGCCGGCGATGCCGCCGCTGGTCACGACCTCGTCGCCCTTCTGCAGGCCGCCGAGCAGGTTCTTGTGCTCCTTGGCGCGCTTGGCCTGGGGACGCCAGATCATCAGATAGAAGATGACCAGGAAGCCAATCAGGAACACCCACTCGAAGCCGGTACCGGCGGGGCCGGCGGCAGCGGCCGGCACGGCGGCGTCGGCATAGGCGGCGGGAATCAGAAAGCTCATGGAAAACTCCTATTTCGAGGTCTGGAAACTGTTGTTGTCTGGTTGGCCGGCTGTTGTCGGCCATCGCGCATAGATGGAGGCGAAGCGGTAAATTTCAACCGCCCGGCCACTCTCAGGGCTCCAGCGGCGGCGTCGGCAGTCCGCGCCGGGCATAGAAGGCGTCGACAAAGGCGGCCAATGTACCCTGTTGAATTGCCTCGCGCAAACCAGCCATGAGGCGCTGGTAATGGCGCAAGTTGTGGATGGTATTGAGCATGCTTCCCAGCATTTCGCCGCATTTGTCCAGGTGGTAGAGGTAAGCGCGGGAGAAGTGCTGGCAGGTGTAGCAGTCGCAGGCCGGGTCCAGCGGCGAGTCGTCGTGCTTGTGCACGGCGTTGCGTATCTTGATCACCCCGGTGTCGATGAACAGGTGGCCGTTGCGCGCGTTGCGGGTCGGCATCACGCAGTCGAACATGTCCACCCCGCGGCGCACACCCTCGACCAGGTCTTCCGGCTTGCCCACGCCCATCAGGTAGCGCGGCTTGTCGGCCGGCAGGTGCGGCGGCAGGAAGTCCAGCACGCGGATCATCTCTTCCTTCGGCTCGCCTACCGAGAGGCCGCCGATGGCCAGGCCGTCGAAGCCGATCTCCAGCAGCCCTTCCAGGGAGCGCAGGCGCAGTTCCTCGTGCATGCCGCCCTGGACGATGCCGAACAGCGCCGAGGGATTGCCCTCGTGGGCGTTCTTCGAGCGCTTGGCCCAGCGCAGCGACAGTTCCATGGAGCGCTTGGCGGTGTCGAAGTCGGCCGGGTACGGGGTGCATTCATCGAAGATCATCACGATGTCCGAGCCCAGGTCGCGCTGGACCTGCATGGACTCTTCCGGCCCCATGAACACCTTGGCGCCATCGACCGGCGAGGCGAAGTAGACGCCCTCCTCCTTGATCTTGCGCATGGCGCCCAGGCTGAACACCTGGAAGCCGCCCGAATCGGTGAGGATCGGCCCCTGCCACTGCATGAAGTCATGCAGGTCGCCGTGCTTCTTGATCACCTCGGTGCCAGGACGCAGCCACAGGTGGAAGGTGTTGCCGAGGATGATCTGCGCGCCGATGGCCTCGATGTCGCGCGGCAGCATGCCCTTGACCGTGCCGTAGGTGCCCACCGGCATGAAAGCCGGGGTCTCCACCACGCCGCGGGGGAAGGTCAGGCGGCCGCGGCGGGCACGGCCGTCGCTGGCCAGCAGCTCGAAGGACATGTGGCTCATGGAGTCTCCTCGGGACCGCGCGGGTCGGGGTTGCGGGTGATGAACATGGCGTCGCCGTAGCTGAAGAAGCGGTACTGCGCCTCGACCGCCGCGGCGTAGGCGGCCATGGTCTCGGGGTAGCCGGCGAAGGCCGATACCAGCATCAGCAGGGTCGATTCCGGCAGGTGGAAGTTGGTGACCAGGGCATCGACCACATGGAAGGTCTTGCCCGGGTAGAGAAAGATGTCGGTGTCGCCGCTGAACGCCTTGAGCTGGCCGTCGCGGGCGGCGCTCTCCAGGGAACGCACGCTGGTGGTGCCCACCGCGATCACCCGGCCGCCGCGGGCGCGACAGGCGGCGACCGCGTCGACCACGTCCTGGCCGACCTGCAGCCACTCGCGGTGCATGTGGTGGTCCTCGATGAGCTCGACCCGCACCGGCTGGAAGGTGCCGGCGCCGACGTGCAGGGTGACGAAGGCGGTGTCCACACCCTTGTCGCGGATCGCCGCCAGCAGCGCCTCGTCGAAGTGCAGCCCGGCGGTCGGTGCGGCCACGGCGCCGGCCTTGTCGCGGTCGGAATAGACGGTCTGGTAGCGCTCGTGGTCGGAAGCATCGTCGGCGCGATCGATATAGGGCGGCAGCGGCATGTGGCCGACCCGCTCCAGCAGCGGCAGCACCTCTTCGCCGAAGCGCAGCTCGAACAGCGCGTCGTGGCGGGCGACCATCTCGGCCTCGCCGCCACCTTCTATATGGATCAGCGAGCCCGGCTTGGGCGACTTGCTGGAACGCACGTGGGCCAGCACCCGATGGCTGTCCAGCACCCGCTCGACCAGGATTTCCAGCTTGCCGCCGGAGGCCTTGTGGCCGAACAGGCGCGCCGGGATCACCCGGGTGTCGTTGAACACCATCAGGTCGCCGGGGCGCAGGTAGTCGAGCAGGTCGGCGAAGCGCCGGTGCGCCAGTTCGCCGCTCGCGCCGTCCAGCACCAGCAGGCGGCTGGAGCGCCGCTCGGCCAGCGGATGACGGGCGATCAGGGCGTCAGGCAGGTCGAAATGGAAGTCGGCAACACGCATGGGTCAGTCTCGCAGGGGGCGCAGAGCTTACCGGAAAGCGGGCCCGCGGGCCACGCACCGGCCGACTGAAGGCGCTGCGCGGCTCGCCGGAACCCCGGCGCCCTGCGACCTCAATGCCCGTGCTTGTCCTGCTCCAGCGTCTCCAGCAGGGCGATCTGCATCCGCGAATGCAGGCGGATCAGCCAGCGCCACAGCAAGGCGATGGCGCCGACCGCCACCAGGCCGATCACCACCAGCGCCTCGACGGTCGGCAGGATGCTGGCCGACAGCGCCATCAGCAGCAGCATGATCACCACCAGGGAGAACAGCGGGATCAGCTCGGCGATCACCTTGCGCACGCGCACCGTGTGCCGGCCGGCCTTCTCCGGGCGCACCGCCAGCTCGGCGAGCAGCATGGCCAGTGCCTTCAGCTTGCGGTAGGCGGCGACCAGGAACGGCAGCGACACCAGCAGCGCGCCTCCCCACACCAGGGAGCGCTGAACGTTCTCCCCCTCGACCCAGGGCGCCAGGTAGCCCTCCAGGGTCGCGGCGAAGTAGCGGGCACCGAGGAAGAATGCCACCACCAGGGCGATGTTGACGCCCACCTGCAGCAGGATGCGCCGGATCATGCTCATCAGCATGACGTTCTGGCCCTGGGGCTGGATGCTGCGCAGCCAGTCGCCGTACAGATTGAAGATGCGCGCGATACGCTCCGGCATCACCCGTGCCAGGGTGTTGGAGAAGGGGTCGGCGGCGCGGATCAGGTAGGGCGTGGTCAGCGTGGTGATGGCCGACACGGCCACCGCCACCGGATAGAGGAAGTCGCTGGTGACCTGCAGGGTCATGCCCAGCGCGGCGATGATGAAGGAGAACTCGCCGATCTGCGACAGACCCATGCCGACGCGCAGCGAGGTACGCCCGTCGTTGCCGGCGATGAAGGCACCGAGGCCGCAGGACACCACCTTGCCGACGATCACCGCCACCGTGATCACCAGGATCGGCACGGTGTACTCGATGAGGATGTTCGGGTCGATCAGCAGGCCGATGGCGACGAAGAAGATCGCGCTGAACATGTCGCGCACCGGCTCGATCAGGCGCTCGATCTGCGGCAGCTGGCGCGACTCGGCCATGATCGCGCCGATCAGGAAGGCGCCCAGCACCATGCTGTACTCCAGCTTGACCACCAGCAGGCAGAAGCCGAAGCACAGGCCCAGCACGGTGACCAGCAACATTTCGTTGCTCTCGAAGCGGGCCACGTAGGCGAGCAGGCGCGGCACCAGCAGGATGCCGATCACCAGCGCTACGATCATGAACAGCGACAGCTTGCCGACGGTGGCGAACACCTCGCCGGTCTCCACCGAACCGGTCACCGCGATGCCGGACAGCAGGGCGATGATGCCGATGCCGAGGATGTCCTCGACGATCAGCACGCCGAAGATCAGTTGGGCGAAGCGCTCGTTCTTCAGCTTCAGGTCATTGAGCGCCTTGATGATGATGGTGGTCGAGGAGATCGCCAGGATGCCGCCGAGGAACAGCGAGTCCATCTTGCTCCAGCCGAAGTAGCTGCCGATCTCGTAGCCGATCCACAGCATCAGGCCGATCTCCAGCGACGCCGCGATGAAGGCGGTGGAGCCGACGCTGAACAGCTTGCGCAGACTGAATTCGAGGCCGAGGAAGAACATCAGGAAGATCACCCCCAGCTCGGCGAGGATCTTGATCGTTTCTTCTTCGTGGATCAGGCCGAAGGGCGGCGTGTGCGGGCCGATGAGGAAGCCGGCGAGGATGTAACCGAGCACCACGGGCTGGCGCATGCGATGGAACAGAATGGTGACCACGCCGGCGACCAGCATGATCACGGCCAGATCCTGGATGAAGCTTACGGCATGCATCGCGGCGTCCCTCCCCTGTGTAAGCGCCCCCGGCGCCACGTGCGCGGCCACCGCGAAAATAGATGTCAAAGCCTAACATCTTGATTTACCGGACTTATCGATGCCGGTCCAGGATTTTGTAAGCTCAGATGGCAGAACCGAAGCGCAATTGACCGCCTTCCGGCGCCTCCCTATACTGCGCGCCCATCGTGCCTCGGTGGCGGAATCGGTAGACGCGGCGGATTCAAAATCCGTTTTCGAAAGAAGTGAGAGTTCGAGTCTCTCCCGGGGCACCACGATATCCCTCCCAAATTGCCTGCGAGGCCCCTGGAATCGCCTGTTCCAGGGGGCTTGGCAAATGAGTTTGAGTTAGCGTAGAGTGGGTCAACTGTGTTTGCATGGGTCGCCTTGAATCGTGACCTGGTGCAGTAGATCCCAAGATCCGCTACATCCCGCTCGACTTCTCTTACTCTCTGCAACCAGTTCCAGCCCTCTCGCGCCTGAAAATCCGGGAGGCTGTCATCAACTCTAGTTTCAAGGAAATAAGACAATGTCGAATCGTCAAACCGGCACCGTCAAATGGTTCAACGACGAGAAGGGCTTCGGCTTCATCACCCCCGAGAGCGGTCCGGATCTGTTCGTGCACTTCCGCGCTATCGAAGGTAGTGGCTTCCGCAGCCTGAAAGAAGGCCAGAAAGTGACTTTCGAAGCCGTGCAAGGCCAGAAAGGCATGCAAGCCGACAAGGTCCAGGTTCTGGGCTAATCGCTGCTGCTACGAAAGAGCCCCTGATGGCGACATCAGGGGCTTTTTTGTGCCCGGTGATTTTTGTGCCCGGCGTTTCCAGCCCGTACAATCCGGCGCGGTTCCCTTCCCTGTCGAGCTGTCCATGCCCAAGCACATGCTGCGCCCCCAGGGCGACTTCCCCGTCGCCGGCCTGATCCGCCGCTTCGCCGCGATGTTCTACGACTTCCTGCTGTGCGTCGCGCTGGTGATGGTGGTCGGCCTGATCTACCAGCAGGGCCTGCTGCGGATGATCTACGGCGGCGAACGGCTGATGGAGCTGTCCGAGATGGGCGCCCTGGACAACGACCCGCTGCTGGCCAGCCTGGTGCTGCTCAGCCTGTTCGGTTTCTTCGCCAAGTTCTGGACCCACAACGGCCAGACCCTCGGCATGCAGGCCTGGGGCCTGCGCATCCAGAACGCGGACGGCTCGGCCATCAGCCTGTGGCAGGCGCTGCTGCGCTTCGTGGTGGCCATCGGCTCCTGGCTGTTCCTCGGCCTCGGCTTCCTCTGGGCGCTGTGGGACAAGGAGAAGCGCAGCTGGCACGACATCTATTCGGAAAGCCGCGTGGTGCAGCTGCCCAAGGGCATTCACAAGAAATAGGTGCGGCCTTGGCTGCGAGCTGTTTTCGGGGCTGAGAGAAAAAGCTCGCGGCCAAGGCCGCTCCCACGGGGCGTCTGACCAGACGATGCTCTCCGTTGCAAACGCTCAGCCGGCAGCCAGCCCCGGTATCAGCACGTTGCTGACCAGCCAGGCGGTCGCCAGCGCCCCGATCAGGCAGACGATCGCGCCGCCGGCTGCCTGCCAGTAGAAGCGCCGCGCCAGTTCGTCCTCCCCGCTGTTGGAAAGAATGAAGGGATAGGACTCTCCCGGCCGGCTCAGCTGGTGATGCACCGGCGCCTCGCCGCGCGCCGCGTGGCGCCGCTGGGCCTCGGCCCGCGCCGACTGGCGCATGCGCTCCCACTCCGAAGTGTCCAGCTGGCCGTCGCCATTGACGTCGAAGCGCTGCACCAGGCCGGCGAAGTCGCTCTTCCACTCGCGGATCACCTCGCCCTGCGCCTGGGTCAGGTCGAAGGCCTCGGCGCCGCCCAGGGTGCGGAAATTGCCGATGGCGTAGAGGGGCTGGTCGGCGTGCAGGCGCTCCTCGGTATAGCGGTAGTGGCCGCTACCGCCGAGCAGCATGCCGAACAGCCCCAGGCTCGGCCCGTTGGGGTTGCCCATGGGCCGGCGCTCGTTGCCGTACCAGGTTTCGCGGACGACCGGCCGCACCTCCGCGCCGCGCGGGTTGATCAGGCATTCGCCGGTGGCGTCGCGCAGGCGCAGCCAGGCCTCGCTGGTGCCGCTCTCGAGCACGCGCCAGGAGCGGCGCTTGCCCTGCTCGCTGTATTCCTCGACCTTGAAGCGCCACCACAGGCAGGACGTGCCGGACAACGGCGCGCGCACCTCGCCTTCGTCATGGGCATGCAGAACACCGTAAAGCTCGACGTACCCCTGCGCCGCCGAGCGGATCTTCGAGGTCGGCGTGTTGAGCAGGAAGCGCGCCTCGGACAGGCGCCTGATGCACCACCAGCCGCCGCCGGCGCAGGTGCCGACGCTGAAGAACAGGCTGATCGCCAGCCCACCGACATCCATGCTCAGTTGAACAGCGACTTGAGGTCGACGTCGGCCTTCTCTTCCTCGCTGAACTGCAGCAGCTCGGCTTCCTTGAAGGCGAACAGGCGTGCCAGGATCACGTCGGGGAACTGCTCGATGCGCACGTTGTTCAGGTTGACCGCTTCGTTGTACAGCTCGCGGCGGTCGGCGATGGCGTTCTCCAGGCCGGAGATGCGCTGCTGCAGGTGCTGGAAGCTCTCGTTGGCCTTGAGGTCCGGGTAGTTCTCGGCCAGGGCGAACAACTGGCCCAGGCCGGCGCGCAGGGTGCTCTCGGCCTTGCCCAGGGCGCCCACGTCATGCTGCTCGCGGGCACTGGCCACGGCGCTGCGGGCGGCCACCACCCGCTCCAGGGTGGTGCGCTCGTGCTGCATGTACTGCTTGCAGGTCTCCACCAGCTTGGGCAGTTCGTCGTGGCGCTGCTTGAGCAGCACGTCGATGTTCGACCAGGCCTTGCTCACCCCGTGCTTGAGGCGCACCAGGCCGTTGTAGAGGACCACCGCCCAGGCGGCGAGGAGGAACAGCACGACGAGTACGACGACGGCAGTGAGGCTCATGGACAACGCTCCTTGTGGACTGCCGGCATTCTAGCGACAGCGCGTCCCGCCTCTCAACGCAGCGCGGGAAAACGGCTTTGCAATTAATGAAAATCTTTCGCATCATTGGGCGGTTTTCCCGCCTTCCAACACTAGAAGCAAAGGACTCCGCCATGACTCGCATGCCCCTGGCCACCGCCAGCCTGCTGGCCCTCGCCATTTCCCTCGCCGGCTGCGGCGACGACAAGAAAGAGGCCGCCGCGCCGCAAGCCCAGGCGCCGGCCGCCGCCAACACCGAAGCCCCGGCCGCCGCCGCTGCGAACAAAGTGGACGAAGCCGCTGCCAAGGCCGTGGTCGCCCACTACGCCGACCTCGCCCTGGCCGTGTTCAGCGACGCCGCCAGCACCGGCAAGAGCCTGCAGAGCGCCATCGACGCCTTCCTCGCCAACCCCAGCGAAGACACCCTGAAGGCCGCCAAGGAAGCCTGGCTGGCGGCCCGCGTGCCGTACATGCAGACCGAGGTGTTCCGCTTCGGCAACGCCGTGGTCGACGACTGGGAAGGCCAGCTGAACGCCTGGCCGCTGGACGAAGGCCTGATCGACTACGTGGCCGGCGACTACCAGCACGCGCTGGGCAACCCGGGCGCCAGCGCCAACATCATCGCCAACACCACCATCCAGGTCGGCGAAGACAAGATCGACGTCACCGAGATCACTGGCGAGAAACTGGCCGAGCTGAACGAGTTGGGCGGTTCCGAGGCCAACGTCGCCACCGGCTACCACGCCATCGAATTCCTGCTCTGGGGCCAGGACCTGAACGGCACCAACCCGGGCGCCGGCAACCGTCCCTACACCGACTACCTGACCGGCGAAGGCGCCACCGGCGGCAACAACGAGCGTCGCCGCACCTACCTGAAGGCCGCCACCGACCTGCTGGTCGCTGATCTGGACGGTATGGTCGAGCAGTGGAAGGCCGGCGTCGCCGACAACTACCGCGCCAAGCTGGAGGCCGAGTCGGCCGAGAGCGGCCTGCGCAAGATGCTGTTCGGCATGGGCAGCCTGTCCCTCGGCGAGCTGGCCGGCGAGCGCATGAAGGTCGCCCTGGAAGCCAACTCCACCGAAGACGAGCACGACTGCTTCAGCGACAACACCCACAACTCGCACTTCTACAACGGCAAGGGCATCCGCAACATCTACCTGGGCGAGTACAAGAAGGTCGACGGCACCACCCTGACCGGCCCGAGCCTGTCCTCCCTGGTCGCCAAGCTGGACGCCCAGGCCGACAGCGCTCTCAAGGCCGACCTGGAAACCACCGAGGCCAAGCTGCAGGCCCTGGTCGACAGCGCCGAGAAGAACAACGTGCACTTCGACCAGCTGATCGCCGCCGACAACGCGGACGGCCAGCAGCTGGTGCGTGACGCCATCGCCGCGCTGGTCAAGCAGACCGGCTCCATCGAGAAGGCCTCCGCCGTGCTGGGCATCAGCGACCTAAACCCGGACACCGCCGACCACGAGTTCTGATCGGTCGCCAGCAGTAAAACGGACGGGCTCACGAGGCCCGTCCGTTCTTTTCCCTCCTCCGCTTTACCCTCTCCCCTCTCCCCTCTCCCAGGCTCAGTCCGTCCGCTGCACGGCTGCGGCCACATCCACCCTGCGTGGCAACAGACGATGTTCGAAGAACAGGTCGGCTGTGCGCTGCTGTGCGGCGACGATCTCGGCCGTCAGCGGGCCGATCGGTGATGGCGGGCGGTGGCTGAAGGCCCGTGCGATCACCGCCTCGCCCAGGCCGGTGACCCGTGCCAGCAGGGCGATGCTGGCGGCTTCGTCGCTGCGGGTCAGCGCCTCGGCGCGGTTCAGCTCGGCGAGCAGTTCAGGCAGGAATCGCGGGTGAGCCTCGGCGAACGGCCGCGCCGCGAGCACGAAGGGCCCGCTCAGGTCGAGGCCCTCGCCGTTGGCCAGCAGCCGCGCGCGGCCTTCCAGCTCGATGGCGGAGTAGAACGGGTCCCAGATCGCCCAGGCATCCACGCTGCCACGCTCGAAGGCGGCGCGGGCGTCGGCCGGCGGCAGGTAGATCGGCTGGATATCGGCGAACGTCAAACCTTCACGGGCCAGCGCGCGCAGCACCAGGCTGTGCGCGCTGGAGCCCTTCTGCAGCGCCACGCGCTTGCCCTTGAGCTGAGCCACCGCCTGGATCGGGCTATCAGCCGCCACCAGGATCACCTCGGCCTGCGGCTTGGGCGGCTCGGCGCCGATGTACAGCAGGTCAGCCCCGGCGGCCTGGGCGAACAGCGGCGGGATGTCGCCGGTGGAGCCGACGTCCAGGCTGCCGATATTCAGCGCCTCCAACATCTGCGGCCCGGCCGGGAATTCGATCCACTGCACCCGCACCTCGGGGAATCGCTTCTCCAGCATCCGGTGTTCCTTGGCCAGCACCAGGCTGGTGGAGCCCTTCTGGAAGCCGATGCGCAGCACCTCGGGCTCGGCCGCCCGCGCCACGCCGGCGAGGGCCAGCAGCGCCAGCACGGCGGCGCCGAATCGGATGGTCTTCATCTTCACTCCTGCCAGTCGGTGGACGGTTTTTCCCAGAGATTGATGCCGCCCTCCACCGCGTAGCGGTCGATCTCGGCCAGTTCCTCGGCGCTGAACGCCAGGTTGTCCAGGGCGGCGACGTTCTCGACGATCTGCTCCGGGCGGCTGGCGCCGATCAACGCTGAGCTGACCCGCGGATCGCGCAGGGTCCAGGCCAGCGCCAGCTGGGCCAGACTCTGCCCGCGCCGCGCGGCGATCTCGTTCAAGGCGCGAGCGCGGGCGATGTTGGCCTCGGACAGGTGCTCCGGACGCAGCGAGGCGCCGCCCGGGCGGTTGACCCGCGCGTCCTGCGGGATGCCATCGAGGTACTTGTCGCTGAGCAGGCCCTGGGCCAGGGCGGTGAACACGATGACGCCGGCGCCCAGCTCGTCGGTAGCGTCGAGCAGGTCCTGCTCGATCCAGCGGTTGAACAGGTTGTAGGCCGGCTGGTGGATCAGCAGCGGTACCTTCAGCTCACGCAGCAGCGCGGCGATCTCGCGGGTCTTGCCCGCCGAGTAGGAGGAGATGCCGACGTACAGCGCCTTGCCCTGGCGGACGATGTCGGCCAGGGCGATGGCGGTCTCCTCCAGCGGCGTGTCGGCGTCGAAGCGGTGCGAGTAGAAGATGTCCACGTAGTCCAGGCCCAGGCGCTGCAGGCTCTGGTCGAGGCTGGAGATCAGGTACTTGCGCGAGCTGCCGCCCTGGCCGTACGGCCCCGGCCACATGTCCCAGCCGGCCTTGGTGGAGATGATCAGTTCATCGCGGTGGGCCTTAAAGTCTTCCTGCAGCAGGCGGCCGAAGTTGCTCTCGGCGCTGCCGTAGGGCGGGCCGTAGTTGTTGGCCAGGTCGAAGTGGGTGATGCCCAGGTCGAAGGCGGTGCGCAGCAGCGCGCGCTGGGTATCGATCGGCATGGCGTCGCCGAAGTTGTGCCACAGGCCCAGGGACAGGGCCGGCAGCAGCAGGCCGCTGCGACCGACGCGGCGGTAGGGGATGCGCTGGTAGCGGTTGGCGGCGGGGATGTAGGTCATGGGGAATCCTTGGCGTATCGGTGTACGGTCTCCCCTCTCCTGCGGGAGAGGGGCCGGGGCGGCCCGCGTAGGGGTGAGGGGCTTCCAGGCTGCTCCGAGTCGCCCATAGCACCCTCACCCCGGCCCTCTCCCGGAGGGAGAGGGGGTTGTTCGGCGTCAGGTGAAGAAGGGGTTGCTTGGATACGGCAAGCCGAGGTGCTCGCGCAGGGTGCGGCCGCGGTATTCGGTGCGGAACAGGCCACGCCGCTGCAGTTCGGGCACTACCTTGGTGGCAACGTCCTCCAGGCCGGCCGGCATGTGCGGCACCAGCACGTTGAAACCGTCGGCGCCGCGGCCCTCGAACCAGGCCTGCAGCTCGTCGGCGATCTGCGTCGGCGTGCCGATCAGGCTGTGGTGGCCACGCCCGCCGGCGATGCGCCGGCCGAGTTGGGCCAGGGTCAGGTTCTCGTTGCCGGCCAGTTCGGTGAGCAGCACCTGGCGACTGCGCTGGCCGTTGTCGGTCAGCGGCAGCTCCGGCAGCGGGCCATCCAGCGGGTAGCCGGACAGGTCGAAGTTGCCCAGCATGCGGCCGAGCAAGGCCACACCCACCTCGGGCTCGACCAGCGCCTGGAACTGCTCGAACTTCTCGCGGGCCTCGGCCTCGCTGTCGCCGACCACCACGAACACGCCGGGCATGATCTTCAGCTCGTCCTCGCCGCGCCCGTACTTGCCCAGGCGACCCTTGAGGTCGGCATAGAAGGCCTGGGCATTGGCCAGCGAGGTCTGCGCGGTGAACACCACCTCGGCGGTCTCGGCGGCCAGCTCGCGGCCGGTCTCCGAGGAGCCGGCCTGCACCACCACCGGCCGGCCCTGGGGCGAGCGGGCGACGTTGAGCGGGCCGCGCACGCGGAAGTGTTCGCCGTGGTGGTCGAGCACATGCAGCCTGGCCGGGTCGTAGAAGCGCCCGCCGGCCTGGTCGTGGACGAAGGCATCGTCGGCCCAGCTGTCCCACAGGCCGCGCACCACCTGGTGGAACTCGCGGGCGCGGGTGTAGCGCTCGGCGTGCGGGATGTGCGCGTCGCGGCCGAAGTTGAAGGCCTCGGCGGCGGCGTCCGAGGTCACCAGGTTCCAGCCGGCGCGGCCGCCGGAGATATGGTCCAGCGAGGCGAACTTGCGCGCCACGTGGTACGGCTCGTTGTAGCTGGTGGTCACCGTGCTGACCAGGCCGATGCGCTCGGTGACGGCGGCCAGCGCCGAGAGCAGGGTCAGCGGCTCGAAGTACACCGAGCGCGGCGTGCGGCTGGCGATGGCGTCGCTCGGCGCCGCCACGCTGTCGGCGACGAACAGGGCGTCGAACCTGGCCGCCTCGGCGATCTGCGCGGCGCGGCGGTACTGGGCGAAGTCCAGCGGGTTGGGCACCACGTCCGGGTGGCGCCAGGCGGCGATGTGGTGCCCGGTGGCCATGAGGAAGGCGCCGAGGCTTAGTTGACGGGGTTGGGTCATGAAGAAGTACCTGGATCGATGACAATGCCGCCCGGCCGTTCTGCGCCAGCTCGGACGGGTTCTGCACGCGGCGGGTCCATACGGTGCGCCATGGCCACGGAAGCGGTGCGCATGGCGCACCCTACGGGTCGTGCGCACGGGTCAAGGTAGGGTGCGCCGCGCGCACCACGGCCTATCCAGCCCGTAGGGCGGGTGCAACCCGCGTGGCGGCCGAATGGCTCAGAAGTCCTTGCGCAGCTGCACGCCGAAGTAGCGCTGGTCGTCGCGCGGCACCGCGCGGTAGATATAGCTGCCGCCGCTGGCCAGGGCCTGGGCGTAGGACTTGTCGGCGAGGTTCTTGCCCAGCAGGGCCACGCGCCAGCCGGCGTTGTAGTCGGCCAGGGCGACGCTGGCGTTCCAGATGCCGTAGGCGCCCTGCACCGTGTCCGGGTTCTGGTCGAGGCTGAACTGCACCTCGTCCTGCCAGCTGTAGTCGGTGCTCAGTTCCACATCCAGGCCGTTGTCCAGCGGGATGCTGTAGTCGGCGCGCACGTAGCTCTTCCAGTCCGGGGTGAACGGCAGGCGGCCGCCGTCGATGTCGCAGGTGGCCGCCGCGCCCGCCGGGCAGTTGAAGTGGTCGACCCGCGCCTGGGTGTAAGCCAGCGCCGCCGACAGCTTGAGCTGGCGGGTGGCCTGCAGGCTGGCGTCCAGCTCCACGCCCTGGGTCTTGACGCTGCCGGCGTTGATCAGGCGCGTTACTACCTGGTTGGCCACGGTGTCGAAGAAGTTGGCCTGGTAGTCGTCGTAGTCGGTGTGGAACACGGCCAGGTTGGCGGTCAGGCGGTTGTTCCAGGCCGTGCTCTTGAGACCCACCTCGTAGGAGTCGGAGGTCTCCGGCTTGAGCGCGCCGGTGTCGCGCGGCTGCATGTTGAAGAAGGTGTTGTAGGCCGGGCCCTTGTAGCCGCGCGAGTAGGTGACGTAGCCGGTGAGGTTGTCGGTGAAGTCGTACTGCAGGCCGGCACGACCGCTGAAGCCGTCCTCGTCCACCGAACCTTCGCTGCGGGTGGAGGGCTGGATGCCGGTGACCGGTGTGGCCGAGGTGGACACCCGGCGGTGGTCGTATTCCAGGTCGTCATGGGTCCAGCGCAGGCCGAGCAGGGCGCGGAAGTCGTCGGTGAAGTTGAAGGTGTTCTCGCCGAACAGGGCCACGCTCTCGTTGGTTACGCGGTAGTCGGCGCGGCCGTGGTTGAGCACGCCGCCGTTGGTCGACCAGCGCTGGTAGGCCTCGTCGGAGCGGCCGTGGAAGTAGTAGGCGCCGAGCACGTATTCGTTGAAGCCGCCCTTGGGCGAGGTCAGGCGGAACTCCTGGGAATACTGGTCGAAGTCCACCTCGCCCTTGTCGTGGGAGGCGGTCAGCGGCAGCTGGGCGCTGCGGTCGCCGTCCTGGTACTGGGTGTTGTCCCAGCCGCGCCAGGCGGTGATCGAGGTCAGGGTGAAGTCGCCCAGCTGCCAGTCGGCCTGGCCGGACAGGCCGGTGTTGCTGTCCTCGACCCGGGTCTTGAAGTCGGCGTTGATCTCGCGGTTGTGCCCGCTCACCGACACCGGGCGCAGCACGCCGGCGAAGGCGGAGTTGGCCGAGGTGATCACGCCGCTGGGCAGGCTGTCCTCGCCGTCCATGTAGTCGCCGATCAGGGTGAAGCTGAAGTCCTCGCGCGGCTCGAACACCAGCTTGCCGCGCACGCCCTTGCGCTCGTAGCCGTTGACGTCGTGGCCGTTGTGAACGTTCTCCACGTTGCCGTCGTAGCTGCCCCACAGAGTGCTCAGCGAGCCCTTGAGACTGTCGTTCAGGCGCCCGCCGAGGCCGAAGCGCAGGCGATTCTCGTTGCCGCCGCCGAAGTGCGAGTAGTCGATGTAGCCGCCGGTTTCTTCCGGCGCGTCCTTGCTGACCACGTTGAGCACGCCGGCCGAGGCGTTCTTGCCGAACAGGGTGCCCTGCGGGCCGCGCAGCACCTCGATGCGCTGCAGGTCGAGCACGTCCAGGGTGGACTGGCCGGGGCGGCCGAACACCACGCCGTCGACCACAGTGGCCACGGTCGGCTCGACGCCCGGCGAGGTGGAGATGGTGCCCACGCCGCGGATGAACAGCGAGGTGTCCTTGTTCGAGGCGCCGGCCCGGTAGTTGAGGGTCGGCACTTCCTGGACGATGGCGGCGACGTTGTTGCGGTTGCCGCGTTCGAGCTGCTCGCCGTCGACCACCGAGACGGCCACCGGCACTTCCTGCAGCGAGGCTTCGCGGCGGGTGGCGGTGACGGTCACGGTGCCGAGGGCAGTGGCCTGTTCGGCGCCGTCGCGGGCGACCTGCTCGGCCCAGGCGGCCTGGCCCAGGGTGGTGAGGAGAACGGCCGCGGCCAGCGGGCTGCGGGTGAATTGGCGAGTGGATCGATTGCTGTGCATGTGCTGCCCCGAGATGACCAGACGGTGTTGGTTCAGGGTTGTCGGTGTCTGGTCTCGCTCGTGCGAGTGGCAGCGTGGTGCGCGCAACCCATTATTTGTTAGCGCTAACATCACCAGTATCGGAGAGCGCCTAATAGAGCGTCAAATAATTAAAAATTACTTTTATATTCCAGTATCACCGTAGGGTGCGCCGCGCGCACCGTGCAGCCGTCGCCAGGTCCATCGGTGCGCACGGCGCACCCTACCCGTCTTTCCACAAGCCTTTGTTAGCGCTAACAGATGCAGTATGGTGGACCCTTTTCGGTTCCGGGACCTCATCTTGAGCAGCAGCAAGGACTCCCCGCGCAAGCGCCGTGGCGCCGGGCGCGTCACCCTCAGCCAGGTGGCCGAGCGGGCCGGCGTCTCGGCGATCAGCGTGTCGCGCTTCTTCAACCAGCCGGAGCAGGTGTCGGGCGAGCTGCGCGAACGCATCCAGGCAGCGGTGACCGACCTCGGCTACGTGCCCAACCTGGTGGCCGGCGGCCTGGCCTCGGCGCGCGGGCGGATCGTCGGCATGGTCATCCCGAACATCTCCGGGCCGATCTTCGCCGCCACCATCCAGGGCTTCAGCGACACCCTGGCGAAGCACGGCTACCAGTTGCTGCTGGCCTCCAGCTACTTCTCCGAGGAACAGGAGGAGAGCGCCGTGCGCGCCTTCCTCGGCTGGTCGCCGGCGGCGCTGGTGGTCACCAGCCACTTCCACAGCCCCGGCACCGAGAAGCTGCTGGCCGAGGCCGACGTGCCGGTGGTGGAGATCTGGGACTACCGCCCCGAGCGCGCGCCGCTGCAGGTCGGCTTCCTCCACTACGAGGTCGGCGTGACCGCCACCCGCCACCTGCTGCAGCGGGGCTACACCCGCATCGCCTTCGTGCAGAACAGCGCGGCCGGCGACCTCAGCGCCCTGGAACGCCGCGACGGCTACGTCGACACCCTGCGCGCCGCCGGCATCGAGCCCTGGGTGTTCGTGCCCTCGGCCGACGCCGCGCCGTTCGAGGCCGGCAAGCAGGCGATGGACGCCCTGATGAAGCGCAGCCCGCGGCCGGACGCCATCGTCTTCGCCAACGACAACCTGGCCGCCGGCGGCCTGCTCGCCGGCCAGCGCGCCGGTCTGCGGATTCCCGATGACTGCGCGGTGATCGGCTTCGGCGACTATCCCTTCGCCGAGATGCTGCTGCCCAGCCTGACCACCGTGCGCCCGCCGGCCCGGGAGATCGGCGAGATCGCCGCGCTGCGGGTGCTGCAGAGCCTCGGCGTGGTGGAGACGGACGGCGAGCCCGAGCGGCTGAACCTGCTGCAGTGCCGGTTGATCGTGCGGGAAAGCGCCTAGCACCAGCCTTACGACGGGATGGACGGTGACTCGGCCCGGGCCGAATAGGGCATAATCGCCGCCTTCCTGCCTGCCCTGCCCCCGCGCCTTCGATCTCGATCATCGGCGCGGCGGCGTCGTTTTCCGGATGATCCATGCACCCCAGTACCCTGCTCTCCCTGCCCCTGCTGGCCCTCGCCCTCGGCGGTTTCGTCGTCGGCAGCAGCGAATTCATCATCATGGGCCTGCTGCCCGAGGTGGCCGCCGACCTGGGCGTGAGCCTGGCCGACGCCGGCCTGCTGGTCAGCGCCTACGCCATGGGCGTGGTGATCGGCGCGCCGCTGCTCGGCCCGCTGCTGGGCCGCCTGCCGCGCCGGCAGGCGCTGTTCTGGCTGATGGGCACCTACGCCCTGGGCAACCTCGGCTGCGCCCTGGCGCCGGACTACCACTGGCTGCTGGCAATGCGCATGCTCACCGCCTTCAGCCACGCCGGCTTCTTCGGCTGCGCCACCCTGCTGGCCGCCGAGCTGGCGCCGCTGCACCGCCGCGCCTCGGCCATGGCCCTGGTGCTGAGCGGGCTGACCATCGCCAACGTGCTCGGCGTGCCGCTGGGCGCCTGGCTGGGCCAGGCCACCAGCTGGCGGGTGACCTTCGCCGTGGTCGCCGGCATCGGCCTGCTCGCGCTGCTCGCCCAGGCCCTGTGGCTGCCCAGAGTGGCGCCGCCCATGCACGGCACCCACGGCGCCTGGGCCGGCATCCTGCGCCGGCCGGTGCTGCACGCGCTGCTGGTGTGCAGCCTGTCGTCGGTGGCGCTGTTCAGCGTGTTCACCTACATCGCCCCGCTGCTGCGCGACATCAGCGGCTTCAGCCCGTCGCAGAGCAACGGCGCGCTGCTGCTGTTCGGCGTCGGCCTGACCCTCGGCAACCTGCTCGGCGGCCGCCTGGCCGACCGCGGCGTGCGCCACGCCATTCCGCTGGCCCTGGGCAGCGGCCTGCTGTGCATGCTGGCGTACTACGCCTTCGGTGCCTCGCAGGTGCTGACCCTGGCGCTGCTGTTCGCCTGGGGGGTGGCCAGCTTCGCGGTGTCCTCGCCGCTGCAGCTGCTGCTGGTGGAACAGGCCGGCGAGTCGGCCAGCCTGGCCGCCACCCTCAGCCACGCCGCCTTCAACCTGGGCAACGCCAGCGGCGCCTTCCTCGGCGGCGTCTGGCTCAGCGCCCACTATGGCCTGGCCGAGCTGCCGCTGTTCGGCGCCGCGCTGCTGGCCGTGGCGGCGCTGGTGGCGTTGCCGCTGCCGCGCCTGCTCGCCACCCGCGAGCGGCTCACGCCGCATTGAGTCAGGCGGGCGGTCAGCGCTTCACGCAGACGAACAGCGCATTCCCGGCAGTGCCGTCCCAGGGCGTGATCCGCTCATAGTCGTGGGCGAACACATGCACCTCGAAATGCGGCTGCAACAGCCGTTGCAGCTCGGCGAAGTCCAGCGCGACCATGGCGTGCTCGTCCTGCCAGGCCTGGGTCACGCCGGCCGTGGTCTTCTCGATGCTCAGGCGTAGCGCCTGGCGGTCGCCCTCGCCGCCGTAATACCAGCCGGAGCCGAAGGCGAACCGGCTGCCCTCGTGCTCCACGCTGTGGCGCACGAACGAGCGGTTGTCGATCTGCCCCTTGTCCACGGCGTTGAAGCAGAACACCCCTCCTTCGGCGAGCGCGGCATGCACGCTGGCCAGGCATTGCCGCAACTGCTCCAGGCCGGCGTTGTAGTGGATGGAGTAGAGGAAGCAGGTGACCAGGTCCAGCGGCGCGTCCACGGTGAAGTCGGCCATGTCCTGCACGCTGAACCGCGCCTCGGGGCAGCGCTGCCGGGCGAGGTCCAGCATCGGCGGGTTGATGTCCAGGCCGGCGCAGCGGTAGCCGAAGTCGAGGAAATGGCGCACGTGCGGGCCGGTGCCGCAGGCGAGGTCCAGATGCTCGCGCCCCTGGTTGCCGAACAGCTGGTGCAGCCGGCGTACGCTGTGGCTCTGGGCCTGGTAGTCGATGTCGGCGCACATCAGGTCGTAGTAGGCGGACAGGTCGGTGTACAGCGCGTTGGTAGACATAGGCGGCCAGCGGCGGAGGTTTCGGCGCGGCATGGTACCTCAGTCCTGTCCGCTCACCGCCGCAAACGGACGAGCCGCCCCGCCTTGCCCCCGGGCAACGCCGCCCGCGTCAGCTGTTCACGCTGCGCGGCAGGCTCTCCAGCAGGCCGATCTTCTCCAGCCGCGCGCGCACGATGTTGCGGCTGATGCCCAGCAGGCGCGAGGTCTGCAGTTGGTTGCCGTGGCAGAAACGGTAGGCGGTGCGGAACAGGGTCTCCTCGATGTGCTCGTAGAGCTCCGGCAGGTTGCGCTCGTAGAGGGCCTCCAGCGCCGCCTCCAGGGTGATGTCCGCCGCGGCCGCCACCGGCCCGGGCAGTTCCGCGCGGCCGAGGCTGGAGCGGACGTCGACCAGTTGCAGGTCACCGGGCTGCACCAGCTGGTTGCGGCACACCAGCAGGGCGTGGTGGATGGCGTTCTCCAGTTCGCGGATGTTGCCCGGCCAGTTGTGCCCGAGCAGCTTGCGCTCGGCCTCCTGGCTCAGCGTGGCGGACTGGTAGCCGAGCCGCTGGCAATGTTCCTTGAGGAAGAATTCGGCCAGCGGCAGGATGTCCCCCGGCCGCTCGCGCAGCGGCGGCAGGCGGATGGTCGCCACGTGCAGGCGGTAGAACAGGTCCTCGCGGAAGTGGCCGGCCACCACCGCATCGGCCAGGTTGACGTTGGTCGCCGCCACCAGGCGCACGTCGATCGGCACCGGGGTGCGCGAACCCAGGCGCACCACCTCGCGCTCCTGCAGCACGCGCAGCAGCTTGACCTGCATGTTCAGCGGCAGGTCGCCGATCTCGTCGAGGAACAGGGTGCCGCCGTTGGCCGCCTCGAACCAGCCGGCCTTGCTGGTGGCCGCGCCGGTGAAGGCGCCCTTCTCATGGCCGAACAGCTCGCTCTCCACCAGGCTCTCCGGGAAGGCGCCGCAGTTCACCGCCACGAACGGCGACTTGCCGCGCCGGCTGAGGTGGTGGATATGCCGCGCCACCAACTCCTTGCCGGTGCCGGTCTCGCCGATGATCAGCGCGTTGGCTTCGCTCGGTGCCAGCCGCTCGATGCGGCTCAGCAGTTCCTGCGAGCGAGGGTCCTTGAACACCAAGACGGTGGCACGCACCGACTTGGTCAGTTCACGGGCCTGGGGATGGGTAAGCAGTGACATGTCGGCGAGTCCGTTGGAAGCCAGGTGCGCCGATAGTGCATGAATCTCTTATATATAAAAAATCATCAATATTCATTTAGTTATTCCTATTAGAGATAAATGAAAAGCTGCTTCCCCAGCAGCAATCCACCAGCAGCCATTGCTGGCCTGGCAGTAACCGACCGAGGCTGGCCGCGCCCATCGAATTTAAAATTTCCTTTCCAACTCAATGACTTGAAAAATATCAACACTGGATCAGCAGCCCGGTACGGTTGTTGCGATAGAGCCAGGGCGGCCCCACTCACGGCGGCCGCCCAACACGACATCGCATCGCGTCGCCGCCCTTCGGCGACGGGACCAAAAGCAAGACTGGGGGCTCCATGTTCAGAAGTACCGCTCTATCCACCGCCATCGCCTTGGCCCTGGGGGGCCTCGCCGGCTCCTACCTGGCGACGGCGCAGGCCGCCGAGACGCAGCCCGCCGGCACGGACGCCGACGCCGACGCCGCCGTCGAGGCGACGACCAGCACGCCGACCCTGGCCAAGGTGACGGTGACCGCGCAGAAGCGCGAGGAGACCGTGCAGGAAGTCCCCAGCTCGATCTCCGTGCTCGGCGGCGACAAGGTGCGCGACGCCTCGCTGCAGTCGGCCAACGAGATCACCCGCTTCATCCCCAACGCCTCGGCCGGCACCACCGAAGGCCACGGCCGGCCGCGCTGGTGGATCCGCGGCCTCGGCAGCGGCGACCAGAACGCCAACACCGTGAGCCCGGTGGGCATCTACGTCGACGACGTCTACATCGCCAACATCAGCGCCAGCGGCTTCCCCCTGTTCGACCAGGAGCGGGTGGAAGTGCTGCGCGGCCCGCAGGGCACCCTGTGGGGCAAGAACACCACCGCAGGCGCGATCAACTTCATCTCGCGCAAGCCGACCTTCGACCGCTCCGGCTACTTCAAGGTCGGCCTCGGCGACTACGCCGACCGCGTGGTGGAAGGCGCGATCAGCGACGCGCTGGTCGACGACCGCCTGGCCGCGCGCCTGTCGCTGCGCCACCAGGGCCGCGACGGCTATAACGAGAACCTCAATGACAACGACGACCAAGGCGCCCTGGAAGACGACGCCGTGCGCCTGCAGTTCCTCGCGCGGATCAACGACGACCTGGAGGCCAACCTCAACCTCCACGCCCGCCACTACCACGACACCGGCGGCTACAGCACCGTCAGCTACGGCCTGCGCCCGGACGGCACCAACCAGTTCGGCTACGCCATCGACCCGAAGAAGGGCAAGGTCAACTACAACGCCAAGTACGACGCCGACATCGACCAGGCTGGCGCCAACCTCAACCTCACCTGGCAGCTCGGCGACCTGTCGCTGACCTCGATCACCGCCTTCGAACACTTCCAGCGCGAGGGCGTGACCGACAGCGACAACACCCCGCTGGACCTACAGCGCAGCTACAGCGACGTGGACAGCAAGCAGTGGTCGCAGGAACTGCGCCTGGCCTCGCCACGCGAGGACCGCCTGAACTGGGTGATCGGCTTCCACTACTTTGACGAGGACCTCAACTCGGAAAGCGCCGCCGCCGCGCTGACCAATCCCTACATCCCGCGCGCCTACAACAACAGCAAATACAACCAGGGCACCGAGAGCTACGCCCTGTTCGGCAGCACCACCTACCGCTTCACCGACGACTTCAGCCTCACCGCCGGCCTGCGCTGGACCCGCGAGACCAAGGACATCGACCTGCGCCGCCTGCAGAACCAGGGCCAGGCCGGCTTCGCCGGCGGCGACTGGTGGCAGGTCGGCAACGTCACCACCCCGCTGCTGGTCAACGCCGTGCAGGACGAGAGCAACACCTGGAGCGACTGGACCTACGACCTGACGCCCGAGTACCGCCTCTCCGACAACGCACGGGTCTACTTCCGCTACGCCTACGGCTTCCGCTCCGGCGGCTACAACACCAGCGCGGTCAACCAGGCCACCGTCGCCACCGTGGACCCGGAATACCTGACCAGCTACGAGCTGGGCCTCAAGTCGGAATGGTTCGACGGCCGCCTCAACGCCAACGCCGCGCTGTTCTACTACGACTACGAGGACATCCAGCTCAACATCGTCACCGCGGTCAACAACCAGACCGTCTCGCGCCTGGCCAACGGCGCCCAGGGCGAGGCCTACGGCGCCGAGTTCGAGCTGGAGGCGATCCCGCTGGACAACCTGCACCTGAACTTCGCCCTCGGCCTGCTGCACACCGAGTTCACCGACTACACCTCGGGCAACGACGACTTCTCCGGCAACAAGTTCGTCCGCGCGCCCAGCGTCTCGGCGGTGATCGGCGCCGACTACCGCATCCCGCTGAACGTCGGCGGCGCGATCATCCTCGCCACCGACTGGAACACCCGCAGCCGCCAGTACTTCTTCTCCAACGACCAGGGCCAGAACATGCGCAGCGGCGGCTACACCCTGGGCAACGCCAGCGTCACCTACGAGCTGCCGGACGAGACCACTCGCGTCACCGCCTACGTCAACAACCTGACCGACAAGGAATACCGCAACCACACCCTGCCGGGCGGCTTCCAGACCGCCGCGGTGATGTTCGGCGACCCACGCACCGTGGGCGTCTCCCTCACCACCGACTTCTGATCCGCCCGCCCGCGTCCCCCCAGGGCGCGGGCCCTCGCGAGGACCTCGCCATGCAAGCATCTCCCCTCACCCGCCTGCTGCGCCGCCTGGCGCTGCTGCCGGCCGCGCTGCTCGCCGCCCAGGCGGGCGCCGCCGACGCGCCGCAGAGCGTGCGCATCGCCACCGTGGCCTACGCCAACGCCGGCCAGATCACCTTCAACGGCCCAGCCTACGTGATGGACCGCGACAAGTGGCTGGAGCAGGAACTGGCCAAGCGCGGCGTCAAGCTCGAATGGGTGCCGGCGGCCACCGCCTCGGTCGGCACCTTCGTCAATGAGGAGTTCGCCAACCGGCGCATCGACTTCGCCTTCTACGGCGACCTGCCCTCGATCATCGCCAACGCCTCGGGCATCCCGACCCGGCTGATCGCCCCGGGCGGCAGCGGCAACAACGTCTACCTGGTGGTGCCGCCGGGCTCCGCCGCGACCTCCATCGCCGACCTCAAGGGCAAGCGCGTCGCCCTGCACCGGGGCCGGCCCTGGGAGCTGTCGTTCGCCAAGCTGCTCGAAGCCAACCAGCTCGACTTCGGCGACTTCCGCATCTTCAACCTCAACCCCCAGGCCGGCGGTGCGGCGCTCAGCGCGGGCCGGGTGGACGGCTTCTTCACCCTCAGCGACGCCTTCCTGCTGGAAGACAAGAAGGTCGGCAAGATCATCTGGTCGAGCAAGCAGGCCCCGCGCGACTGGAAGATGCGCGCCGAACTGTGGGGCGCCAGCGACTTCGTCGCCGAACAGCCGGAGCTGACCCAACTGGTGGTCAACGCCTACCTCAAGGCGGCCCACTGGACCTCCCAGGAAGAGAACAAGGACACCTACCAGGGCTACCTGTCGAAATCCGGCCAGCCGCTCAGCGTGCTGCAGCGTGAGGTCGAGGGCGAGTCCTGGCCGCAGCACTTCACCCCGCTGTACGACCAGGCGCTGAAACAGCACTACGCCGACGCCATCGCCTACAGCCGCAAGGCCAAGCTGATCCGCAGCGATGTCGACGTGAACGCGCTGATCGAGCCGAAGTTCGTCGAGCAGGGGTTGAAGGACTTGCAGCTGGAACACTACTGGCAGGACGCCCCGGAGACGGTGGCGCGGCAGCCCTGAGTGGGTGGAATCGTGAGGGGCTGCGGCCCCTCTGTAGGGTGCGCCGTGCGCACCAGTGGTGCCGACAATTCCGACGTTCCGTTCGAATGAAAGCAGCGCTTTCACCCGACTACAGCCTGGTTTTTTGTGGGAGCGAGCTTGCTCGCGAAACCAGGCCCGCAAAAAAGCTTCGCGAGCAGAGCTCGCTCCTACAGGTTTCCGCGTGGCTGGTAGCCCGGAATGAAATCCGGGGATGTAGTTTCCAGCCGATTGCCGAGCGTACTGACGCTTCTGGTTTCGCCCTCCCGGGCGACTCACTTTGACTCGCTGCGCTTCGCTCCGGGTTCCCTCCCTCCGGTGTCGCTCCGGGGCCGGCGTGCAAAGGCCATCCATGGCCCTTCAAGCGGGGACGCCCAGTCCTTTCACCGCATCCCTGTAGCTCATCCCCCTGCGCAACACCTCCACTCGGCCTCCTGACGGGTACTCCGGCTCCGAGCTGCCTAATATTTTTTCAGGCGCTTTCGCGCATTCGGGTGGTTTTCGTAGCCCGGATGCAATCCGGGGAAACGGGGCTTCGATCCCGGATTTCATCCGGGCTACAGATGTGCGGAAACCTGTAGGAGCGAGCTCTGCTCGCGAAGCTTTTTGCGGGCCTGGTTCGCGAGCAAGCTCGCTCCTACACAAAGCCTTGCGCCAGGTGTGCGATCCGCAGGAAAAGTGAGTCGCGCCCGGGTGAGCGAAACCAGGGGCGGTAATCGGCCTGGCATCGGCGCCTCGGTGCGCACGGCGCACCCTACGCGCAGCATATTGGCTCCACCAAAGAGACCACAAAAAGAAGCCCTCTCACGAGGGCTCCTTCGCACCACATCACCCCCATCAGAAGTTGTACGTCGCCTGCACCCCATAGGTCCTCGGCGCAACATAGCCGGTCGGGTACACCCCACGCTGGTTGACGATCTGCGACAGCACCTTGTTCGACTGATCGGTGACGTTCCTCACGAACGCGGTCAGCTGCAGCTTGCTGTCCGGGGTGAAATAGCTCACCCGCGCGTTGCCGTTCCAGTACGACGGCGTCTCCTGCACCGGATCACCCTGCACCGTGGCGTTGTGGTAGATGTGGCTGCGGTACGACCAGTCGGTGCCGACCAGCAGCGAGCCCACGTCGCCCAGGCGGATGCGGTAGTCGGTGTCCAGGCGGAACGAGGTCTCCGGTGTGCGGTAGAACTGGTTGCCGCTGGCGTCCAGGGTGGTCGGCCCGACGGTGTAGACGAAGTCGGTGTACTCGCTCTTGAGCAGGCCGAGGCTCGCCGCCACACGCCAGTTCTCCAGGGGCAGGGCCTGCACTTCCAGCTCCACGCCCTTGACGTTGCCGTCCGAGGAGCCGGCGGTGCTGGTGATGGTGGTGCCCGGCACCTGCTGCTGGATGTTCAGCTGCAGGTCCTTGATGTCGTAGTAGAAGGCCGACAGGTTGGCGGTCAGGCGGCCGTCGAGCCAGCTGGTCTTCAGGCCGACCTCGTAGTCGATCAGCGTCTCCGGGTCGGTCTCGATGATGTCGTTGCGGACGATCGACTGGTTGAAGCCGCCGGAGCGGAAGCCGGTGGCGATGCGCACGTAGCCGAGGATGTCGTCGGTGAAGCGGTACTCCGGGGTGATGTCCCAGGTGGTCTTGGTCCAGCTCGCGTCCTTGCTCAGTTCCAGCGGCGGCACCACGCCCGAACCACTGATCGCGCCGAAGCCGCCCGGGCCGATGATGACGATGTCCTGGTTGGTGGCGGTGTCGGTGGCGGTCAGGGTGGTTTCGGTGATGTCCTTCGACTCCCAGGTCTGGCGCAGGCCGAAGGTGACCGAGGCGCGGTCGGTGAAGCGATATTTCAGGTTGCCGAACAGCGCCCAGCTGGTGGCGTCCTGGTCCCAGGAGGTGATGCCGTACTGCTCCGGCGTGGTGCCGGCGCGGTAGCGCAGGGTGTGGGTCTCCGAGTCGGCCTGCAGGTTGTAGTAGTAGCCGCCGAGGATCCAGCTCAGGGCGCGGTCGGTCGGCGAGGCCAGACGGATTTCCTGGGTGAACTGGTCGGACGAGGTGGTGCCGCGCGAGGCGGTGCGGTCCAGGGTGGTGCCCGGCAGGATCAGCGGGTTGAGCCAGGTGTCGCCGTCGCCGGTGTTGACCCCGGTGATCGAGGTCAGGGTGTTCTCGCCGAGGTACCAGTTCAGCTTGAGGGTGGCGCCGTACCAGGTGTTCGAGCCATTGGCCAGGGTGCTGAAGAAGTCGCTCTTGTTGTCCGGGTCGTCGCCGTAGGGCGGGAAGTAGGTGCTGCCGCCCTGGTTGATGCCGCCACCGGGGTTCGGCGTGGTGACGTTGTTGGTGCTGGTGGCGCCGACGATGTAGTTCGGCGAGTTGCCGATGTTGAGCTTGCGCAGGTTGAGGATGAGCAGCGCGTCGAGGTCGTCGGTGAGGTTGCCGAGCAGCTGGAAGCGGCCGTTGAAGTCCTCGAAGCGCGGGCCGTTGTTGCCGGTGACGACGTTCTCCGCCCAGCCCTCGCCCTTCTCGTAGTAGATCGCCGCGCGGCCGGCCAGCTTGTCCGGCAGCAGCTCGCCGCCGATCGCCGCCTCGCTCAGCCGGCTGCCGTAGTTGCCGATGCCGGCCTTGGCGTAGCCGCTGGTGTCGAAGGTCGGCTTGCGCGAGACGAAGTGGATCGCGCCACCGGTGTTGTTCTTGCCCCACAGGGTGCCCTGCGGGCCACGCAGCACCTCGACCCGGTCCAGGTCGAACAGCGGGAAGCTCTGGTCACCCTGCAGGCCGACCACCACCTCGTCGACGTAGATCGCCAGCGGGCCTTCCTGGTTGGCGTTCGGGTCGTTGGTGCCGATGCCGCGCAGGAACCAGCGCGGCTTGCCGGAACGGCCGCCGGTGTTGCCGCTGGACTGGCCGGAGAGGTTCGGCGCCAGGCGCTCGATGTCCGCCGAGGTGGTGATGTTCTTGTCGCGGATGGCATCGCCGGTGACGGCCGTGATCGGGATCGGCACGTCCTGGATCTTCTCCGCGCGCTTGGAGGCGGTGACCACCACGGTTTCCAGCTGGCCCTCCTTCTCGCCTTCGGCGCGCGGGGCGTTGGCGTCCGGCTCGGCGGCCCAGGCCGCGCCCGCCATCAGGCCGGCGGCGAGGCCGCCGAGGCAGACCCGGGAAATCGCCACGGCCAACGGAGTGATCGGTGATACGGAAAAAGAAGCACGCTGCAACATCGTTAGTTCCTTTTATAGGAGGCCAGATCTCTGCGCGAAGTGGTACGCGAAGTTCGGCCAGCGCAGCGCAACAACTATGCCACCCCATTCAAAACATAATTAATTCAAGGAACTAAGGCGCAACTTGCCACTCAACTTATCTGCCTTCAAAACAGCAATTTGCTGGAACAAGAGCAATCGGTTGCTGGGCGATGGTTTCCCTGGCAACACATGCCCTGCGCGCCGCCCCAAAGCGGGCCAGGCGCGCACTGCTGGATAATCAGCAAGTCGCCAGCAAAGCTGCTTCCCTGCCAGCAGAAAACAACTCTCCGACAACTTCGCAAGTTTTCCAGGACAACTTGCAAACCGCTGCAATATCAATGACCTCGCCTGCTCCAAGGCAACTTTCATCAACTTTTAAAGTTGCTGGCACGGAAGCTGCTCAAGCCCCCGGACCGAACCGTCCACCCAACCCGAGGGGTCACCTCATGTCCACGCCGGCACAACCCGTAGAGCTCTGGTACACCCGTTGCGGCGCCGCCACCGCCTCCGCCCTGGCGATCCGCAAGCACTGGCTGCAGGAAGAATTCGCCCAGCCCGGCACCGTGCTGCATTCGCTGCGCGATTCCGACAGCCTGGAAGTGCGCAACTCGCACTACCACCACGGCCAGAGCGGCATGTTCCGCGAAGGCGGCAACATCCCGCCGATCTGGGCCAAGGGCTCCGGCCAGGACACCGTGGTGCTCGGCATCACCTGGCTGGACGAGTACCAGGGCATCCTGGTGCGCGCCGACAGCGCCATCCACGACCTCGCCGACCTCCAGGGCAAGCGCCTGGGCATCCCGCGCCACCAGGGCGCGCTGATCGACTTCCAGCGCGGCGCCGCCCAGCACGGCTTCGCCACCGCCCTGTCGCTGGTCGGCCTGAGCCCGACCGACGCCACCTTTGTGGACCTCGACGCGCCTAGCTACGACCGTGTGGACGGCCCCCGTATGGACGGCCCCCGCGAGGTGCCTGCCGAGCGCCCGGACGTGGCCCTGGAAGCGCTGGAGCGCGGCGAGGTGGACGCCATCTTCATCCGCTTCGCCCGTGGCTACCGCGTCGCCCAGCAACCGCACCTGCGCCAGCTGGTCAACCTCAACGACCTGTCCGACCCGCTGCTGCGCGTGGGCAACGGCACGCCGCGGCCGATCACCGTCGACCGCGCCTTCCTCGACCGCCATCCGGAAGTGGTGGTGCGCTACCTCGCCGTGTTGCTGCGCACCGCCGAGTGGGCAGCGCGCAACCGCAACGAGGTGGCCGAACTGCTGCTGCCGGAGAGCCGCGGCGGCTCGCCCGCCGACGTGTTCGCCGCACACGGCGCCGACGTGCACCTGTCGTTCACCCCCAAGCTGACCCCGACCTACATCGAGGGCCTGACCGTGCAGAAGAACTTCCTGCGCGACTGGGGCTACCTCAAGCACGACTTCGACGTGAACGACTGGGTCGTCCACCAACCGCTCGAACAGGCCCGCCGGCTCGTCGAGCAGCAGCGCGCCCAAGCCGCCGCGGCCTGAACGCCTTCCCTTTGGCCATGTCCCCGTTACCTGTTGTTGCACCGATCCTGCTTTGTGGGAGCGGCTGGGCGGCATTCCGATTGGCCGCGAATTTCGCGGATAAATCCGCTAGCAACATTGAACGGGGACATGGCCTTCCACTTCCCCAGGAGCATTTCCCATGACCGACCTCACCCTCGACGCCGACCTGGTCGCCTACGTCGACCAGGCCCGTGCCGACGCCGTCCACGCCTTCGAGACGCTGCGTGCCAACGGCACCCTGTCCGCCAGCCTGACCTTCCACATCAGCCACCGCATCCCCGGTACCGACCACCTGCTGGCGATCCGCTTCCCCGGCGGCCTGGCCCGCGACCAGTCGCCGAAGGTCAGCCTGTCCTCGTTCGCCGAGAACAGCGGCTCGATCCTCAACGAGTCGCGCCTGGAGGCGGACACTGCCATCCACGTGCACACCGCCTGGCTGTCGGCCTGGTCGCTGGCGCACAAGGACTTCCCGATCCTCTACGTGGCCGCCGCCCGCCACCTGCTGGCGCGCACCATCCCCAACCACCTGGAGCGCACCCGCAGCGTGCTCGAAGTGATCCGCGAGCGCCTCGACACCCACCCCGAACTGGCCCCGCCGCCGGCCCTGCTGGAATCCAACGGCGGCGCCAACTTCTGGGGCAAGGGCATCCTCAAGACCGCCGAGACCATCCTCTTCGTCGAGGAAGCGGCGCGCTTCCAGGCCATCGCCGAGCAGATCGGCGGCGCCCAGGTGTACACCCCCGGCGCGCTGGAGCTGCAGTGGAAGCGCACCGGCCTGCTGGAAAAGGCCAAGCACTACGAGGGCTGAAGCCTTCCCCGGGCGGCGGCCGCCGTGGCCGCCGCCGTCACCTGACGAGGACACCCACCCGTGAGCGCACGACAACGCCAGCTGGTGCTGAACATCTTTCTCCACCGCTTCGGCCACCATCCCGAGGCGTGGCGCCATCCCAGCTCCACCGACGACGGCCGGCCGAACCTGCAGTGGTACATCGACGCCGCCAGGCTGGCCGAAGAGGCCAGGTTCCACACCTTCTTCATGGCCGACTTCATCGGCCGCTCCGGCGAGATCAACGCCCAGACCGGCCGCTCGGCGCCGAACTACCAGTTCGAGCCGTTCACCCTGCTCTCGGCGCTCGCCGCCGTCACCCGCCACATCGGCCTGGTGGCGACGGTCAACACCAACTTCGACCACCCCTACCACGTGGCCCGCAAGTTCGCCTCGCTGGACCACCTCTCCGGTGGCCGCGCCGGCTGGAACGTGGTGTCGTCGTTCGGCGCGCACACCGCGAAGAACTTCGGCTACGGCCACGAGCCGAGCCACGAGGAACGCTACGCGCGCGCCGCCGAATTCATCGAGCTGACCAAGCAGCTATGGGACAGCTGGGACGACGACGCCTTCGACCACCCGCGCCGCGACCAGGGCCTGTTCTACGACCCGGCTTCCTCGCACACGGTGCATCACCACGGCGAGCACTTCGACTCCGACGGCCTGCTCGACTTCCCGCGCCCCATCCAGGGCTACCCGGTGTTCGTCCAGGCCGGCAACTCCGACACCGGCCGCGAGTTCGCCGCGCGGGTCGCCGAGATGACCTACTGCTCGGCCCAGTCCCTCGATGTGGCCCAGGCCTTCTACCGCGACGTGAAGGGGCGCATGGCCAAGTACGGCCGCGCCGAGGAGCAGCTGAAGATCACCCCCGGCCTGTCGGTGGTGGTCGGCGAATCCGACCAGCAGGCCCAGGACCGCTTCGGCGAGCTGCAGGAGCTGGTCGACGTCAGCAACGTGTCGTTCGGCGGCTTCGACCTCTCCGGCTACCCGGTGGACGGCCCGCTGCCCGACCTGCCCTACCAGGAGGACGCCAACGGCAAGGGCCGCTTCCGCCAGCAGCTGGAACTGGCGCGCCGCGAGAACCTGAGCATCCGCGAACTGGTGCTGCGCTTCCGCGTTTCGCGCGGGCACCTGCAGGCCATCGGCTCGGTGAAGACCGTCGCCGACCTGATCGAACAGTGGTTCGTCGAGCGCGGCGCGGACGGCTTCAACGTGGTGCCGCCGTACCTGCCGCAGGGCTTCGAGGACTTCGCCCGCCTGGTGGTGCCCGAACTGCAGCGGCGCGGCATCTTCCGCACCGAGTACAACCCCGGCACCTACCGCGACAACCTCGGCCTCGAGCGCCCGGTCAACCCGCGCGACACCCGCAGCGCCTGAGCCGCCAATAACGGAGCGGCGCTCGCCGCTCGAAGGACTCGCCTGCCAGCACCTTGCGTGCAAACGGCAGGGAGTCCTTCAGCGCCTCATTGACCATGCAGCCGTGATCACGCCGTGGATGCAGATGCACCTACCCACGCTGCCGGCTGAGCAGGCATCCTCGGCTAACGTCCGATTAGTACACGTCTGCGACCTATGTACGCGCTCCTTTCTGACCAACTCATTTGCATTGAAACCGAGCAAGGATTGGTGTTGAGCAACTTCTGCTTTCGGCCGATTCTGTTGAAAAAGTAGCTGCTTCCCCATGCTTTCGGCAGAATTGCCCTG
>NZ_JAOCCV010000015.1:0-119398 GCF_029840585.1 Pseudomonas sp. GD03875
CCGGCCACGGGTGGTGCGCATGGCGCACCCTACGAAGGACATGCTTCCGTAACGGGAACCATGAAAAAGGCCACCCGAGGGTGGCCTTTTTCATGGGCGGGAAGTGGCTCAGGCGGGCTGGGCCGGTTTCCAGTTGGAGTTGGTGGCTTCCTCGGCCATGGACTCCATGGCCTGCTGGATCGCGCGCTTGCGGCGCTCCTCGGCACGGCGGGCGAAGTACCAGGCGAAGAAGGTGAAGATCGACACGGTCAGCAGGATCAGGCTGGCGATCGCGTTGATCTCCGGCTTCACACCCAGGCGCACGGCGGAGAAGACTTCCATCGGCAGGGTGGTGGAGCCCGGGCCGGAGACGAAGCTGGCCAGCACCAGGTCGTCCAGCGACAGGGCGAAGGACATCATGCCGCCGGCCGCCAGGGACGGCGCGATCATCGGGATAGTGATCAGGAAGAACACCTTCCACGGCTTGGCGCCGAGGTCCATGGCCGCTTCCTCGATGGACAGGTCCAGCTCGCGCAGGCGCGCCGACACCACCACCGCCACGTAGGCCGAGCAGAAGGTGGTGTGGGCGATCCAGATGGTCATCAGCCCGCGCTCGGCGGGCCAGCCGATCAGCTGGGCCATGGCCACGAACAGCAGCAGCAGGGACAGACCGGTGATCACTTCCGGCATCACCAGCGGCGCGGTGACCAGGCCACCGAACAGGGTGCGACCCTTGAAGCGGGTCACCCGGGTCAGCACGAAGGCCGCCAGGGTACCCAGCGCCACCGCCGCGACGGCGGTGTACAGGGCGATCTCCAGGGAGCGCATCACCGAGCCCATCAGTTGGCTGTTGTCGAGCAGGCCGACGTACCACTTCACCGACCAGCCGCCCCATACGGTGACCAGCTTGGAGGCGTTGAAGGAGTAGATGACCATGATCAGCATCGGCAGGTAGATGAACAGCAGGCCGACCCAGAGCATCACGTTGGAGAAGCTGAAGCGTTTCATGCGCGGCCCTCCATTTCCTTGGCCTGGTTACGATTGAACAGGATGATCGGGATGATCAGGATCGCCAGCATCACCACCGCCAGGGCCGATGCCACCGGCCAGTCGCGGTTGTTGAAGAACTCCTGCCACAGCACCTTGCCGATCATCAGGGTCTCCGGGCCGCCGAGCAGTTCGGGGATGACGAACTCGCCCACCACCGGGATGAACACCAGCATGCTGCCGGCGATGATGCCGTTCTTGGACAGCGGCACGGTGATCTTCCAGAAGCTGTTGAAGTTGCTCGAGCCCAGGTCGGAGGCCGCTTCCAGCAGGCTCATGTCGTGCTTGACCAGGTTGGCGTAGAGCGGCAGGACCATGAACGGCAGGTACGAATAGACGATGCCGATGTACACCGCGAGGTTGGTGTTGAGGATCTGCAGCGGCTCGTTGATCACCCCGATCATCTGCAGGAAGCCGTTGAGCAGGCCGTTGTTGCTGAGGATGCCCATCCACGCGTAGACGCGGATCAGGATCGCGGTCCAGGTCGGCATCATGATCAGCAGCAGCAGCACGGTCTGCGCTTCCTTGCTGGCACGGGCGATGGAATAGGCCATCGGGTAGCCGAGCAACAGGCAGAGGACGGTGCTGACGAAGGCTATCTTCAGCGATCCCAGGTAGGCCGCCAGGTACAGCTCGTCCTCGCTGAGGAAGATGTAGTTGCCCAGGTTGAGCACGATCGACAGCTGGTTGTCGGCCCAGTTGTAGATCTCGGTGTAGGGCGGGATGGCCACGTCGGCTTCGGCGAAGCTGATCTTCAGGACGATGAAGAACGGCAGCAGGAAGAACAGGAACAGCCAGAAGAACGGCACACCGATCACGGCATGCCGCCCGGTGGGCAGATAGCGCTTCAGTTTGCCGATTCTCATGATTGCAGTACCACGCCGCTGTCGTCTTCCCAGTACACCACCACGTGGTCGTCCCAGGTCGGACGCTTGCCGCGGCGCTCGGCGTTGGCGATGAAGCACTGCACGATCTGCCCGGAGGCCAGCTTGACGTGATACACCGAGTGGCCGCCCAGGTAGGCGATGTCGTGCACGGTGCCGTTGCACCAGTTGTACTCGGGGTGCTCGTGGTCCGCCGGCAGGGTGGTGGCCATCAGCAATTTTTCCGGGCGCAGGGCGTAGGTGACAGCCTTGCTCTCGGCGCGGGTGGTGACGCCGTGGCCGATGTAGATCGGCTTGTCCAGCTGCGGGCAGCCGATGATGGCGTGGTCGGCCTCGTCGGTGGTGATCACGCCGTCGAACAGGTTGACGTTGCCGATGAACTCGCAGACCAGGCGGCTGGCCGGGGTCTCGTAGATGTCCACCGGGCTGCCGGTCTGGGCGATCCAGCCGAGGTGCATGATGGCGATGCGCTGGGCCATGGTCATGGCTTCTTCCTGGTCGTGGGTCACCATCACGCAGGTCACGCCCACGCGCTCGATGATCTCGACCAGTTCCAGCTGCATCTGCGAGCGCAGCTTCTTATCCAGCGCGCCCATCGGCTCGTCGAGCAGCAGCAGCTTGGGCCGCTTGGCCAGGGAACGGGCCAGGGCCACGCGCTGGCGCTGGCCGCCGGACAGCTGGTGCGGCTTGCGCCGGGCGTACTGGGTCATGTGCACCAGCTTGAGCATCTCGGCCACGCGCTCGTCGATCTCGGCCTTGGGCAGGCCGTCCTGCTTGAGGCCGAAGGCGATGTTCTGCGCCACGGTCATGTGCGGAAACAGCGCGTAGGACTGGAACATCATGTTGATCGGCCGCTCGTAGGGCGGCATGTCGGTGATGTCGACGCCATCGAGCAGGATGCGGCCCTCGGTGGGGCGCTCGAAGCCGGCGAGCATGCGCAGCAGGGTCGATTTGCCCGAACCGGAGCCGCCGAGCAGGGCGAAGATCTCGCCCTTGTTGATGGTCAGCGAGACGTCGTCGACGGCGATGGTCTCGTCGAACTTCTTGGTCACGCGGTCGATCTTGACCAGCACCTCTTTGGGTTGCTGGCTGCCCTCGAGGGCTTTCTTGTAGGCGCTGGAAGCAACAGCCATTTCCAAAACTCCCGGAAAAAGAAATCGCGCCCGGCCGCTGGCCGGGCAATTAATTCACTTGCCCGACTTGACCTTGGTCCAACTGCGGGTCATCAGGCGCTGCACTTTCGGCGGCAGTTCGGCGGAGATGAACAAATTATCCAGCACCTCCTGCGGGGGGTAAACGGACTCGTCGTTGCGCACGTCCTGGTCCATCAGCTCGCCGGCCTTGAGATTGGGGTTGGCATAACCGACGTAGTCGCTGACCTTGGCGATGGCCGCCGGGTCGAGCAGGTAGTTGATGAAGGTGTGGGCTTCCTTGACGTTCTTCGCGTCGGCCGGAATGGCCATCATGTCGAACCACAGGTTGGCGCCTTCCTTGGGAATGGAGTAGGTGATCTCCACGCCCTTGCCGGCCTCTTCGGCGCGGTCGGCGGCCTGCAGGATGTCGCCGGAGAAGCCGACCGCGACGCAGATGTCGCCGTTGGCCAGGTCACCGATGTACTTGGAGGAGTGGAAGTAGGTCACGTACGGGCGCACGGCCAGCAGCTTCTCCTCGGCCACCCGGTAGTCGTCGACGTCGGTGCTGTTCGGGTCCTTGCCCAGGTACTTGAGCACGGCCGGAATCATTTCGTCGGCCGAGTCGAGGAAGGCCACGCCGCAGGCGCTGAGCTTCTTCATGTTGTCCGGCTCGAAGACGGCGGCCCAGGAGTCGATCGTGTCGACGCCCAGCACGGCCTTGATCTTCTCGGCGTTGTAGCCGATGCCGTTGGTGCCCCACAGGTAGGGGACGGCGTACAGGTTGCCCGGGTCGTTGGTCTCGAGCTGCTTGAGCAGCGCCGGGTCGAGGTTCTGCCAGTTGGTCAGCAGGGAGCGGTCGAGTTTCTGGAACGCGCCGGCCTTGATCTGCTTGCCGAGGAAGTGGTTGGACGGCACCACCAGGTCGTAGCCGGAGCGGCCCGCCAGCAGCTTGCCTTCCAGGGTCTCGTTGGAGTCGAACACGTCGTAGATCGGCTTGATGCCGGTGGCCTTCTGGAAGTCCTCCAGCGTGGTCTCGCCGATATAGTCGCTCCAGTTGTAGATGTGCACGGTGGGCGCTGCCTGCACGGCACCCGCCACGCCCAATGTCACCGCAACGGCGGTCAGGGTTTTGCGGAAGGAAATTCGCACACGTCGTTCCTCTTTCTTGTTGATCTAGCGGAGCGCTGGCGCGCTCCGGGGGTGGTGGAGAATCTGTGTCCTATCCCTGGCGCCCATGCCGATCGCCCAGCCGCCCGCGCACGGAGCTGTGTGGGGCTCGTGTGTAACGGTAGTCGAGGTGGGTCATGGGACCTCCTGGCGGTTGCTCCGGCGGAGCACCCGCCGGAGGGTGTCGCTGCTGTCGGTTACTTGCCGGACTTGATGGTGGTCCAGCTGCGGTTCATGGTGCGCTGCACTTTCGCCGGCAGGTCCGGGAAGGTGTAGATCTTGGCCATGGTCGCTTCGCTCGGGTAGATGCCCGGGTCGTTGCGGATCGCCTCGTCGACCAGCGGAGTGGCCGCCGCGTTGCCGTTGGGGAACTGCACGAAGTTGGTGATCTCGGCCATGATTTCCGGCTTCATCAGGAAGTTCAGGAAGGCATGGGCGCCATCGACGTTCTTGGCGTCGGTCGGGATGGCGAGCATGTCGAAGAAGCTGCCGGCGCCTTCTTTCGGAATGCTGTAGAGGATGTTCACGCCGTTCTTGGCTTCCTCGGCGCGGGACTTGGACTGGTACAGGTCGCCCGAGTAGCCGACGGCCACGCAGATGTTGCCGTTGGCCAGGTCGCCGATGTACTTCGAGCTGTGGAAGTAGGAGATGCTCTTGCGGATGGAGAGGAACAGTTCCTCGGCCTTCTTCAGCTCATCCGGCTTCTCGCTGGTCGGGCTGTAGCCCAGGTAGTTGAGGGCGGCCGGCAGGATCTCGGTCGGCGAGTCGAGGAAGGAAACGCCGCATTCCTTCAGCTTGGCGATGTTCTCCGGCTTGAACACCAGGTCCCAGGAATCGACCGGGGCGTTGTCGCCCAGCACGGCCTTGACCTTGTCGACGTTGTAGCCCAGGCCGATGGTGCCCCACATATAGGGGAAGGAGTACTGATTGCCCGGATCGCTCGGCTCCAGGGCCTTGAGCAAGGTGGTGTCGAGGTTCTTCCAGTTCGGCAGCTTCTCGCGGTCCAGCTTCTGGAACACGCCAGCCTTGATCTGCTTGGCCAGGAAGGGGTTGGAGGGCACGACGATGTCGTAACCGGAGCTGCCCGCGAGCAGTTTGGCTTCCAGCACTTCGTTGCTGTCGAAGACGTCGTAGACGACCTTGATGCCGGTTTCCTTGGTGAACTTCTCCAGGGTTTCCGGGGCGATGTAGTCCGACCAGTTGTAGACGTGCAGCACCTTGTCATTGGCCTGCGCCATACCGGCCACGGCGCCTGCCAGAGTCATGGCAAGGAGGGTCTTGCCGAAGGTCTTGATCATGCGGGTTAGCTCCATTGTCGTTTGTAGTATCCGGGGCTGCGTCGCCTGAGCGACGCACCCTCCGGTGAGCCTGGCCAACGCACCCCGCAGTCTGGCAAGGTCTGGCCTGTCGCTCAAGCCTTACACCAGCACCGCGCGGGCCGTCAGATCGAGGCACTTGCGCGCCTTCTCGACCAGCTCGTCGATCTCGCTTTTGCTGATCACCAGCGGCGGCGCGATGATCATGGTGTCGCCCACGGCGCGCATGATCAGACCGTTCTCGAAGCAGTGGCTGCGGCAGATCATGCCGACGCCCATATCGCCCGGGAAACGCTCGCGGGTCTGCTTGTTCTTCGCCAGTTCGATGGCGCCGAGCATGCCCACTCCGCGTACCTCGCCCACCAGCGGATGATCCGCCAGCTCACGCAAACGCTTCTGCAAATAGGGTGCCGTTTCCGCCTGGACACGCTTGAGAATCTTCTCTTCCTTGAGAATGCGCAGGTTGGCCAGGCCGACGGCGGCCGCCACCGGGTGGCCGGAGTAGGTGAAGCCGTGGTTGAAGTCGCCACCGGCGTTGATCACCTGGAACACCTTGTCGCTGACGATCAGGCCGCCCATGGGCACGTAGCCGGAAGTCAGGCCCTTGGCGATGGTCATCAGGTCCGGCTTGTTGCCGAAGTAGTCGCTGCCGAACCATTGCCCGGTACGGCCGAAGCCGCAGATCACTTCGTCGGCGACGAACAGAATGTCGTACTTGGCGAGGATCTCGCGGATGCGCGGCCAGTAGCTGTCCGGCGGGATGATCACGCCGCCCGCGCCCTGGATCGGCTCGGCGATGAAGGCGGCGACCTTGTCCTCGCCCACTTCGAGAATCTTCTTCTCCAGCTGGTCGGCGGCCCAGATGCCGAACTCCTCGGGGCTCATGTCGCCGCCCTCGCCGAACCAGTACGGCTGCGGGATGTGCACGATGCCCGGGATCGGCAGGTCGCCCTGCTCGTGCATGTAGGTCATGCCGCCCAGGCTGGCGCCGGCCACGGTGGAGCCGTGGTAGCCGTTGTGGCGGCTGATGATGACCTTCTTCTCCGGCTGCCCCTTGAGCGCCCAGTAGTGGCGGACCATGCGCAGCATGGTGTCGTTGCCTTCCGAGCCGGAGCCGGTGAAGAACACGTGGTTCATGCCTTCCGGCGCCACGTCGGAAATGGCCTTGGCCAGTTCCAGCGCCGGCGGGTGGGCGGTCTGGAAAAAGGTGTTGTAGAACGGCAGCTCGCGCATCTGGTGGCTGGCCGCCTCGACCAGCTCTTCGCGGCCGTAGCCGACGGCGACGCACCAGAGGCCGGCCATGCCGTCGAGAATCTTGTTGCCTTCGCTGTCCCAGAGGTAGACGCCGTCGGCCTTGGTAATGATGCGCGGGCCCTTGTCGTGCAGCTGCTGGTAGTCGCTGAACGGCGCGAGATGGTGCTCACGGCTCATGGCCTGCCATTCGCGGGTTTTCGGGTTGTTCGCTTGATTGGTCATCGTTCACCTCAGATTGCGCATCCGGTCGGGCGCCGGGCGTCGCCGCCCGGCCCCTTCCCTGTCAGACGGAGAGCAGCAGGAACTCGCGTTCCCAGGAGCTGATCACCCGCTTGTAGTTTTCGTGCTCGGCGCGCTTCACCGCGACATAGCCGCGGATGAACTTCTCGCCCAGGTACTTCTCGGCGTCCTTGCAGGCTTCCATGCGCTCCAGGGCGCTCTCGATGGTCACCGGCAGGCGCAGGTTGCGACGCTCGTAGCCGCGGCCCTTGACCGGCGCGCTCGGCCTCACGTGCTCGACCATGCCCATGTAGCCGCACAGCAGGGTGGCGGCCAGCACCAGGTAGGGGTTGGCGTCGGCGCCGGCCAGGCGGTTCTCCACGCGGCGGTTCTGCGGGCCGGCTTCCGGCACGCGCAGGCCCACGGTGCGGTTCTCCTCGCCCCACTCCACGTTCACCGGCGCCGAGGTGTCCGGCAGGAAGCGGCGGAACGAGTTGACGTTCGGCGCGAACAGCGGCAGCAGCTCGGGGATGTACTTCTGCAGGCCGCCGATGTGGTGCAGGAACAGCTCGCTCATGGTGCCGTCGGCGTTGGAGAAGATGTTCTTGCCGGTCTTCAGGTCCACCACGCTCTGGTGGATGTGCATGGCGCTGCCCGGCTCGTCGGTGATCGGCTTGGCCATGAAGGTCGCCGCTACGTCGTGCTTGAGCGCGGCCTCGCGCATGGTGCGCTTGAACACCAGGATCTGGTCGGCCAGGTCGAGGGCGTCGCCGTGACGGAAGTTGATCTCCATCTGCGCCGGGCCTTCCTCGTGGATCAGGGTGTCCAGGTCCAGGCCCTGCAGCTCGCACCAGTCGTACATGTCCTCGAACAGCGGGTCGAATTCGTTGGCCGCGTCGATGGAGAAGGACTGGCGGCCGGTCTCCGGGCGGCCGGAGCGGCCGATCGGCGCCTCCAGCGGGAAGTCCGGGTCGGCACAGCGCTTGGTCAGGTAGAACTCCATCTCCGGCGCGACGATCGGCTTCCAGCCCTTGTCGGCGTACATCTTCAGCACTTTCTTGAGGATGTTGCGCGGCGACAGCTCGATGGGGTTGCCCTGCTTGTCGAAGGTGTCGTGGATCACCATCGCGGTGGGCTCGATGGCCCAGGGCACAACGTACACGGCGCTCTCGTCCGGGCGGCAGAACATGTCGATGTCCGCCTCGTCGAGCAGGTCGTAATAGATGTCGTCCTCGACGTAGTCGCCGGTCACGGTCTGCAGCAGCACGCTCTCGGGGAGGCGCATGCCCTTCTCGTCGAGGAACTTGTTGGTCGGCGAGATCTTGCCCCGGGCAATGCCGGTAAGATCGCTGATCAAGCATTCAACTTCGGTGATTTTGCGTTCTTTCAGCCAGCTGGTGAGCTGGTCTAGCTTGGTACTCATAGAGACCTCAGGGTTGTAGAGCGGCTACTGCGGACCGGTTGAAGCCTAGCGAAACCTCCGGGGTTTCACCGCCTGCCGGATGCTCACCTACTCAGCGTTGCCCCGCCCTCTCCCTGCAAGCCTCACCAAAGGCCTGGAAGATGGCGAGATAATTCGGGTTGGAGCCTACCTGCCATTCCGGGTGCCACTGCACCCCGAGCGCGAAGCTAGGCGAACCTTCGACGGAGAAGGCTTCGATCAACCCGTCGGGCGCCAGTGCTTCTACGCGAAGGCCCGGCGCCAGACGCTGAACGCCCTGGCCATGAATGGAATTGACCTGAAACTCGTCCGGCAAGCCGATGCCGGCGAGCACCCCGCCCGGCTGCACGCGCACGGCGTGGCGGGGGGCATACTGGATTTCCACCGGCGCGTCGGCCGGCTCGCGGTGGTCCATCATCCCGGGCACTTCCTGCACGCGCTGGTGCAGGCTGCCGCCGAAGGCCACGTTCATTTCCTGGAAGCCGCGGCAGATGCCCAGCAGCGGAACGCCGGCGGCGATGGCCTTGCGGATCAGCGGCAGGGTGGTGGCGTCGCGGGCGGGATCGTGATGGGTGCCGGCCTCGCTGGCCGGGCCACTATAATGATGGGGCTCGACATTCGAGGGCGAGCCGGTGAACAGCAGGCCGTCGATGGCCTCCAGCAGGGTGCCCTGGTCGATCAGATCACCCAGCGCCGGAATCACCAGGGGCAGCCCTTCGGCTCCTACCGCCACCGCGCGAACATATTTGTCGCCGACGATGTGGTTGGGATGGAGGCCGACCTGCTTGGTGCAGGCGGTGACGCCGATGATCGGCAGGCGCAACATGGGACACCCGTTCTTATGCTGTTGTCAGGTGGAGCCGAGATTAGCGCCGTTCAATTTATTACACAATAGGGCTGTAAAAAATTGAACACGCCCCACTGAGCACCAGCGATAACGGGGCCGTCAGCACCTTCGAAGGCGCCCAAAATGCCCCAAAACTGGCCATCGAGCCCCGTTTCGGGGCAGAATGCGTCACTATTGACAGCCTTGGGCGATTGAGATTGACTCACGGCTATATGACTGAATGATTGAAATTTTTAACAAGAAAGGTGTTGCATCATGTCGGTACCCCCGCGTGCCGTTCAGCTCAACGAAGCGAACGCGTTCCTCAAGGAACATCCCGAGGTCCAGTTCGTTGACCTTCTGATTGCGGATATGAATGGCGTGGTGCGCGGCAAGCGCATCGAACGGAACAGCCTGCACAAGGTGTATGAAAAGGGCATCAACCTGCCCGCCTCGCTGTTCGCCCTCGACATCAACGGCTCCACCGTCGAAAGCACCGGCCTCGGCCTGGACATCGGCGACGCCGACCGTATCTGCTTCCCCATCGCCAATACCCTGTGCAACGAGCCCTGGCAGAAGCGCCCCACCGCGCAACTGCTGATGACCATGCACGAGCTGGACGGCAAGCCGTTCTTCGCCGACCCGCGCGAAGTGCTGCGCCAGGTGGTGGCCAGGTTCGACGAGATGGGCCTGAAGATCTGCGCCGCGTTCGAACTGGAGTTCTACCTGATCGACCAGGAGAACGTGAACGGCCGCCCGCAACCGCCGCGCTCGCCACTGTCGGGCAAGCGTCCGATCTCCACCCAGGTGTATCTGATCGACGACCTCGACGAATACGTCGATTGCCTGCAGGACATGCTGGAAGCTGCCAAGGAACAGAGCATCCCGGCCGACGCCATCGTCAAGGAGAGCGCCCCGGCCCAGTTCGAAGTCAACCTGCACCACGTCGAAGACGCCATCAAGGCCTGCGACCACGCGCTGCTGCTCAAGCGCCTGATCAAGAACATCGCCTACGACCATGAGATGGACACCACCTTCATGGCCAAGCCCTACCCGGGCCAGGCGGGCAACGGCCTGCACGTGCACATCTCGCTGCTCGACAAGAAGACCGGCAAGAACATCTTCACCAGCGATGATCCCCAGGAGAACGCCGCATTGCGCCATGCGATCGGCGGTGTCCTGGAGACCATGCCCGCGTCGATGGCCTTCCTCTGCCCCAACGTCAACTCGTACCGCCGCTTCGGCGCCCAGTTCTACGTGCCCAACGCGCCGAGCTGGGGCCTGGACAACCGTACCGTGGCCGTGCGCGTGCCGACCGGCAGCGCCGACGCCGTGCGCATCGAGCACCGGGTGGCCGGCGCCGACGCCAACCCGTACCTGATGATGTCGGCGATCCTCGCCGGTATCCACCACGGCCTGACCAACCAGATCGAGCCGGGCGAGCCGATCGAGGGCAACTCCTACGAACAGCTGGAGCAGAGCCTGCCGAACAACCTGCGCGACGCCCTGCGCGAGCTGGACGACAGCGAAGTGCTGAACAAGTACATCAGCCCGGACTACATCGACATCTTCGTCGCGTGCAAGGAAGCCGAGCTGCAGGAGTTCGAGACCACCATCTCCGACCTCGAATACAACTGGTACCTGCATACCGTTTGATGCAACACCCGACGCCAGCCCTCGTGCTGGCGTTGTTTTAGCCATGCCCCATTGAGCTGTGGCGTAGGGTGCGCCGTGCGCACCGGTAAGCCCGTACATGGCCCCGGTGCACGCGGCGCACCCTACGGCAGAGCGCCGCGCCTTCAGCAATGCGTGATCAGGTGCAACGCATAACGGGTGCATGGCCTTGTTTTTACTGCCCTGGTTCTGCCTCCCGCCCAGCCCCGGCGCGCGGAATGGCGGAGCTTTGCCCATCCATTCGCCAAGGAGGTCGTCATGTTTCGCATTCTTGCTCCGCTGCTGCTGGCCCTCGCCCCCGGACTGGCGGCCGCCGCCGACAGCATCCGGGTCTACAACTGGAACGACTACATCGCGCCGCAGGTGCTGGAGGACTTCAGCAAGGCCACCGGCATCGCCGTCGAGTACCACACCTACGCCTCGGCCGAGGAACTGGACAAGATCCTCGCCAGCGGCGAAAGCATCGACATCGCGGTGCCGTCGCAGAACGACCTGCCGGCACTGATCCGGCAGAAGCTGATCCAGCCGCTGGACATGAGCCTGCTGCCCAACCGCAAGCATCTGGACAAGCAGCTGCTGAGCAAGCTGGCCGCGGTCGACCCGCAGAACCGCCACGCAGTGCCCTACCTGTGGGGTGCCGTGGGCCTGGCGATCAACACGCCGCAGGCCGAGGCGGCCTACGGCGGCCCGCTGCCGCACAGCTGGAGCCTGCTGTTCGACCCGGCGCAGAGCGCCCGGCTCACCGGCTGCGGCATCAGCGTGCTGGATGCGCCGGACGAGCTGCTCTACAACCTGCTCAGCTACCAGGGTCGCAGCCTCGCCAACAGCTCGCCGGGGCGCATCCGCAAGGCCGGCGAGACCCTCCAGGGCCTGCGCCCGAACCTGCGCTACGTGGACAGCGAGCGCTACATCGACGACCTCAACCAGGGCCGCCTGTGCATGGCCGTGGCCTGGGTCGGCGACGCCCTGGGCGCCAGCGACGCCGGCCAGCCGGTGCAGTTCGTGGTGCCGGAGGAAGGCTCCACCCTGTTCATCGACAACCTGGTGGTCCCGGCCAGCGCGCGCCGCGCCGACCTGGCGCACAAGTTCATCGACTACCTGATGCAGCCCCAGGTGGCCGCGCGGATCAGCGCCGAAACCCTCTACCCGAGCGCCAACACCGACGCCCGGCAGTTCCTCGAGCCCCATCTGCGCGACCAGTTGGGCAGCAACCTGGACGACGTCAAGAACCGCCTGTTCGCCCTGATGCCGCTGCCGGACAAACTCAAGACCGCCCGCGACGAAGTCTGGACCCGCTTCCGCGACGGCAGCTGACGGCTTGCCACTCCTGTCCGCCTGGCGTCCAATAGCGCCTCACTCGGACAGGAGACCGGCATGACCCGCACCGCCACCGCCCGCAAGCCCCGCGCCAGCAGCCAGGCGCGCATCGGCCTGATCCTGCAGGCGGCGCGCGAGCTGCTGAGCGCCCAGGGCATCGCCAGCCTGACCATCTACGGGGTGGCCGAGCGGGCGGGCATCCCGCCCTCCTCCGTCTACCACTTCTTCGCCAGCGTGCCGGCGCTGCTGGAAGCGCTGACGGCCGACATCCACGCCGCCTTCCGCGACTGCCTGCTGCAGCCGGTGGAGCACGCCGAACTGCGCGACTGGCGCGACCTGTCGCGCATCGTCGAGCGGCGCATGCTGGCGATCTACGCCAACGACCACGCCGCGCGCCAGCTGATCCTGGCCCAGCACGGCCTGGCCGAGGTGACCCAGGCCGACCGCCAGCACGATCTGGAGCTGGGCCGCCTGATGCAGCGGCTGTTCGAACGCCACTTCCCGCTGCCGCAACTGCCGGACGACATCGACGTGTTCGCCCTGGCCATGGAGCTGGGCGACCGGGTCTACGCCCGCTCGGTGCAGCTGCACGGCGAGATCACCCCGCGCCTGGCCGAGGAAGGCATGCGGGTGTTCGACGCCTACCTCGGCCTGTACCTGCCCGCCGCCCTGCCGAAAAGGCCAGCACCGCTGGCCTGACCGCCCCTCCCTGTAGGAAGGGGCCGCTGCGAAAGCCCGCCGCCTCTGTGGGAGCGGACTTGTCCGCGAAAGGGGTTGGCACCGTGCCTGCCTTTTCGCGGACAAGTCCGCTCCCACATAAAAAACCCCAGATTAATATCGATAAAAATCCGTTTATTTTATGAAATAGGCCGGATGCATCTTTTAATACCGATATTTATCGGATATAAATCGATCATTACGCCTTGGTCGATGCTCGGCCATGGCACTCCGAAAAGGCCGCCGGGGACGCCGGATCGGCCTGCGAACGAGCCAAGAGGTGCTTCATGTCGCGTATCGTTACCGTCGCCGCCACCCAGATGGCCTGCTCCTGGGACAGCGCCGCCAATATCGCCAATGCCGAGAAGCTGGTGCGCCAGGCGGCCGCCAGGGGCGCCCAGATCATCCTGCTGCAGGAGCTGTTCGAGACGCCCTACTTCTGCCAGAAGCCGAATCCGGACTACCTGCAGCTGGCGACACCGACCGAGGAGAATCCGGCCATCCTGCATTTCCAGGCACTCGCCCGGGAGCTGCAGGTGGTGCTGCCGATCAGCTTCTTCGAGCGCGCCGGCCGCGCCCGCTTCAACAGCATCGCCATCATCGACGCCGACGGCAGCAACCTCGGCGTGTACCGCAAGAGCCACATCCCGGACGGCCCTGGCTATCACGAGAAGTACTACTTCAACCCGGGCGACAGCGGCTTCCGGGTGTGGGACACCCGCTACGCGAAGATCGGCGTGGGCATCTGCTGGGACCAGTGGTTCCCCGAGGCGGCCCGCAGCATGGCCCTGATGGGCGCCGAGCTGCTGTTCTACCCGACCGCCATCGGCAGCGAGCCGCACGACCCGGCCATCACCTCGCGCGACCACTGGCAGCGCGTGCAGCAGGGCCATGCCGGCGCCAACCTGATGCCGCTGGTCGCTTCCAACCGCATCGGCCGCGAGGAGCAGGACGGCTACGACATCACCTTCTACGGCTCCTCGTTCATCGCCGACCCGTTCGGCGCCAAGGTCGAGGAACTGGGCGAGCGCGAGGAAGGCGTGCTGGTGCACAGCTTCGACCTGGACCGCCTCGAACACGTGCGCAGCGCCTGGGGCGTGTTCCGCGACCGCCGGCCGAACCTATACTGGCCGATCTCGACCCTCGACGGCGAAAGCCTGTCCGAGTAACCGCACACAATGGGCAGGGTGCACCGCGCGCACCTCGCCATCCCGATACCTTCGCCGGTGCGCATGGCGCACCCTACGGAGCCAAGCAATGCCCACCCTGACCAGCACCCCACGCACCGACGGTTTCCGCATGCCCGCCGAGTGGGAACCCCACGACCAGACCTGGATGGTCTGGCCCGAGCGCCCGGACAACTGGCGCCTCGGCGGCAAGCCGGCGCAGGCCGCCTTCACCGCCGTGGCCAAGGCCATCGCCCGGTTCGAGCCGGTGACCGTGTGCGTCTCCGCCGGCCAGTACGAGAACGCCCGCGCACGCCTCGACGACGCCAACATCCGCCTGCTGGAGATCACCACTGACGACGCCTGGGTGCGCGACACCGGCCCCACCTTCGTCATCGACGACAACGGCCAGGTGCGCGGCGTGGACTGGACCTTCAACGCCTGGGGCGGCTTCGACGGCGGCCTGTACTGGCCGTGGCAGCGCGACGACCAGGTGGCGAGCAAGATCCTCGAGATCGAGCGCCGCGACCGTTACCGCACCGAGGGCTTCGTGCTGGAGGGCGGCTCGATCCACGTCGACGGCGAAGGCACCCTGATCAGCACCGAGGAATGCCTGCTCAACAGGAACCGCAACCCGCACCTGAACCGCGAGCAGATCGAGGCGGTGCTGGCCGAGCATCTGGCGATCGACACGGTGATCTGGCTGCCGGACGGCCTGTACAACGACGAGACCGACGGCCACGTCGACAACTTCTGCTGCTACGTGCGCCCGGGCGAAGTGCTGCTGGCCTGGACCGACGACGCCAACGATCCGAACTACCCGCGCTGCCAGGCGGCGATGAAGGTGCTGGAGTCCGCCCGTGACGCCAAGGGCCGCCAGCTGGTAGTGCACAAGATGCCGATCCCCGGCCCGCTGCACGCCAGCGAGGAAGAATGCGCCGGCGTCGACGCCGCCGCCGGCAGCCAGGAGCGCAGCCCGGACGTGCGCCTGGCCGGCTCCTACGTCAACTTCCTGATCGTCAATGGCGGCATCGTCGCGCCGAGCTTCGACGACCCGAAGGACGAGGAGGCCCGCGCCATCCTCCAGCGCGTGTTCCCCGAGCACCAGGTGGTGATGGTGCCGGGCCGCGAGATCCTGCTCGGCGGCGGCAACATCCACTGCATCACCCAGCAGCAGCCGGCGCCGCAAGGGCGCTGAGGCCCGGATGAAAGAGGCCCTCTGTGAAGAGGGCCTGGTGGGGGAGCAGGCTTGTGTGGGAGCGGTTGGGCGGCATTCCGATTGGCCGCGAATCTTCGCAAAGCTTAAAAGCTCGCGGACAAGTCCGCTCCCACAGCCTGCGCTGCGCTACCGGAACGGCTTCGGCGGCGGCGTGGCGCCGGTGGACGGCGGCAGGATCGGCAGCGCGAAGCTCGGCTGCTCGCCGGTCAGGGTCTTGAGGAAGGCGGTGACCTTGCCCACCTCGTCGGCGCTCAGCTGGCGACCCAGTTGCAGGCGCGCCATCACGTCCACCGCCTCTTCCAGCTTCCAGTAGGCACCGTCGTGGAAGTAGGGGTAGGTCAGCTCCACATTGCGCAGGGTCGGCACCTTGAACTTGAAGCGGTCGGCGTCCTTGCCGGTCAGGCCGGCGACACCCTCGGCGGGGTTCTGGGTCTGGTAGGGCTCAACCAGGCCCATCTTCTGGAACGAGTTGCCGCCCAGCGCCGGGCCGTTGTGGCAGGCCACGCAGCCGATCGACTTGAACAGCTCGTAGCCCTCCAACTCAGCGGCGCTGATCGCGTTGGCGTCGCCCTTGAGCCACTTGTCGAAGCGCGAGTTCGGCGTGACCAGAGTCTTCTCGAACTCGGCGATAGCGTCGGTCACCTCATCCAGGGTGATCTCGTCGTTCTTGTACACCGCCTTGAACGACTCCCGGTACTGCGGGATGGAGCGCAGCACGTCGAGCGCCAGGATGTGGGTGAAAGCCATCTCCTTCGGGTTGGCGATGGGGCCGGCGGCCTGTTCCTTGAGGTCGGCGGCGCGGCCGTCCCAGAACTGGGCCAGGTTGAGGCCGGAGTTGAGCACGGTGGGCGAGTTGATCGGGCCCTCCTGCCAGTTGTGGCCGATGGAGGTCGGCAGGTTGTCGCTGCCACCCATGGACAGGTTGTGGCATGAGTTGCAGGAAATGAAGCCGGAGCGCGACAGGCGCGGGTCGAAGAACAGTTGCTTGCCCAGTTCGACCTTGGCGGCATCGGTGACCTGGGCCGGGGCGATGGGCTCCACCGGTTCCTTGTTGGCCTCGGCGACGGTCGAGCCCAGACAGAGTCCGGCAAACAGCAGGGTAGCGGCGCGCATGATGTTTTATCTCCTCGTTATTAGTGTTGGCACACGGTCTGGATTCACCATGCGCGCGCACGAAGAGCGGGAAGCTGACTCAGGTCAATGCGCTGCCGCCTCGCTTACATCCGGACACAAAAAACCCCACCAGAGGTGGGGTTTTTAGCGAAGCGACCGCGAATCAGGCGGTGGTCGGGCGCAGCGAGTAGGTCTTCAGCTGCTCGGCGAACTCGCGCAGGGACTGGATGCCGCTGGCCTCGGCCTCATGTATCCACTGCTTGATCGCTTCGAGCATGTCGTGGCCGTTGCTGCTGGTCTTGACCCAGATCTGCTGCAGGGCGATGCGCTTCTCGTAGATCACCTTGAGCGCCTGGCTCTGCGCCAGCAGGTCGGCGATGCGCGCGTGGTGGCGGTCGTCCAGCAGGCTGGTCTCGCGCGACAGCAGGCGCTTGGCGCGGCGGAACAGGTGGCGCACCGACTCGTCGGCCTTGGCCAGTTCCTGCTTGACCAGCGGCTTGATCACCAGCTTGCGGTACTGGGCCATGATCTGGAAACGGTTGTTGAGGATGGCCATGGCGGTGTCCATGTCCAGGCTGCGCTTGCCCTCGACCCGGTGGGCGATGGGCGCCACCCGCTGCACCTTGGCCAGGCGCAGGAAGCCGAACAGCTTGATCCAGGCCCAGCCCATGTCGAACTCCCACTTCTTCACCGACAGCTTGGCGCTGTTCGGGTAGGTGTGGTGGTTGTTGTGCAGCTCCTCGCCACCGATCAGGATGCCCCAGGGCACCAGGTTGGTGGCGGCGTCACGGCATTCGAAGTTGCGATAGCCCACGGCATGGCCGAGACCGTTGATCACGCCCGCGGCCCACACCGGAATCCACATCATCTGCACCGCCCAGACGGTCATGCCGAGCACGCCGAACAGGGCCAGGTCGATGATCGCCATGAGGATGATGCCGCCCATGGGGAAGCGGCTGTAGAGGTTGCGCTCGACCCAGTCGTCCGGGCAGTTCTTGCCGTAGATGCGCAGGGTCTCCTCGTTCTTCGCCTCCTCCTGGTACAGCTCGGCGCCCTTGCGCAGCACGGTGCCCAGGCCCTTGATCACCGGGCTGTGGGGGTCGTCGGCGGTTTCGCACTTGGCGTGGTGCTTGCGGTGGATGGCGGTCCACTCGCGGGTGTTCTGGCCGGTGGTCAGCCACAGCCAGAAGCGGAAGAAATGCTTGAGGGCGGGGTGCAGCTCCAGCGCGCGGTGCGCGGAGTAGCGGTGCAGGTAGACGGTGACGCTGACGATGGTGATGTGGGTCATCACCAGGGTGACCGCCACCAGTTGCCACGGCGAAAGATCGAGAAAACCGTTGTACCACATAGAAGGGTATTGCCTCGCGGGGAGAGAGATAGCGGCCGGGCCCTGGCCTTGCGCGCATTATCACCAACGACAGGGAGAAAGCCAGACCATCGTTAGACGAGAATGCACTGGAAGCCGACTTATCTATAATGTGCCGCCGTGCACATTTTCGATGCCAAGTCGCCCATGAAATTTCAGCGTACCCCGCTGCAGCTGACCCTGCTCTACCTGCTCTTCGCCACGCTGTGGATTCTCCTCAGCGACTGCCTGTTGCTGTGGCTGGCGCTCGACGGGAAACTGCGCACCGGCCTGGAAGTGCTGAAGGGCCTGGTCTTCGTGCTGATCACCGCTGCGCTGCTGTACTGCGCGCTCAGCCAGTATCAGCAGGAGCAGCGCCGGGTGCAGGCGCGCATCCGGCGCAGCGAGGAACGCCTCGCCCAGGCCCTCGACGCGGCCCAGGAAGGCATGTGGGACTGGGATCTGAAAAGCGCCAGGGTGTTTTTCTCCAAGCGCTACTGCGACATGCTTGGTTACACACCCGAGGAATTCGGTGACAGCCAGGAGGCCTGGCGCGAACGTCTCCATCCCGACGACCGGGAGCCGGCCATCCAGCGCCTGGAGACACTGCTGGTCGACCGCCAGCCCTACTACGAGAACATCGCCCGCCTGCGCCACCGCGACGGCGGCTACCGCTGGCTGCATTCCCGCGGCCAACTGCTGCTCGACGAGGACGGCCAGCCGCGCCGCTTCATCGGCACCTCCAGCGACATCACCCAGCGCCGCGCCGACGAGGACAGCCTGCGCCAGGCCGCCGCGGTGTTCGACAGCACCCAGGAAGGGGTGCTGGTCACCGACCAGACGCGCAAGATCGTCCACGTCAACCCGGCCTTCTCGCGCATCACCGGCTTCAGCGCCGAGGAAGTGCTGGGCAAGGAGCCCAACCTGTTCAAGTCCGGCCGCCACGACGCGGCCTTCTACCACAACCTGTGGCACGCCCTGGAGCAGCGCGGCTCGTGGAGCGGGGAAATCTGGAACCGGCGCAAGAGCGGCGAGGTGTTCCCCATGTGGCAGTGCATCCGCAGCATCCACGACGAGCGCGGCAAGCTCAGCCACTACGTGGCGGTGTTCTCCGACATCAGCGCGTTGAAACGCTCCCAGCACGAGCTGGACTTCCTCGCCCACCACGACCCGCTGACCACCCTGCCCAACCGCCTGCTGTTCGGCGAGCGCATCGAGCAGGCGCTGCAGCGGGCGCACCGGGACAAGCTGCGCGGCGCCCTGCTGCTGTTCGACCTGGACCACTTCAAGATCGTCAACGAGAGCCTGGGCCACAACATCGGCGACCAGTTGCTCAAGCTGATCGGCGAACGCCTGGCCCAGTGCCTGGCGCCGCAACTGACCCTGGCACGCCTGGGCGGCGACGAGTTCGGCCTGCTCAGCGACGACTGCGCGGGGGCGGAGCAGGCCTCGCTGCTGGCCCAGCACCTGCTGGACGAACTGGCCCAGCCGTTCATGATCGACGGCCAGACCTTGTTCATCAGCGCCAGCATCGGCATCAGCCTGTTCCCCGAGGACGGCGACAGCGTCGAGCAACTGATGCGCAACGCCGACTCCGCACTGTTCCGGGCCAAGAGCAGCGGACGCCAGACCTTCGCCTTCTACAGCCAGGACATGACCGCCGTCGCCCAGCAGCGCGTGCGCCTGGAGTCCGAGCTGCGCGCGGCCCTGGAACAGGGCGACCTGCGCGTCCACTACCAGCCGATCCACCGCCTCGACGACCGCGGCCTGATAGGCGTCGAGGCGCTGGTGCGCTGGGAGCATCCCCAGCGCGGCCTGGTCACGCCGGGCGAGTTCATCCCCATCGCCGAGGACAGCGGGCTGATCGGCGCCATCGACGCCTGGGTGCTGGCGCACGCCTGCAACCAGATGCAGGCCTGGATCAGGGAAGGACGCGGCCTGGAATTCGTCGCGGTGAACGTCTCCAGCCGCCTGTTCGGCCGCGGCGACCTGGCCCAGCAGGTGGCCCAGGTGCTGGCGGACACCGGGCTCGACCCGGCGCACCTCGAACTCGAAGTGACCGAGAGCGCGGTGATGGACAACCCGGAGCAGGCGCAGACGGTGCTCGCCCAGCTGCGCGAGCTGGGCGTGCGCCTGGCCATCGACGACTTCGGTACCGGCTACTCCTCGCTCGCGCGCCTCAAGCGCCTGCCGGTGCACAAGCTCAAGCTCGACCAGAGCTTCGTCTGCGGCCTGCCGGACGACCATGAGGACGCCGCCATCGCGCGCGCCGTGATCACCCTCGGCCAGAGCCTGGGGCTGCGCGTGCTGGCGGAAGGCATCGAGAAGGAGTCCCAGGCCGCGTTCCTGCGTGGCCTGGGCTGCAACCTCGGGCAGGGCTACTGGTTCGGCCGGCCGCAACCGGCCGAACAGCTCATGTCCACCACGAAGCCGTAGGACAGGTGCAACCCGCGCCCGCGACCTACGCGCCGCAGAGCCTGTACCGGTAACACAGACTGTAGGAGCGGCTTTAGCCGCGAAGCTTTTCCTGCACACCTCGGTTCGCGGCTAAAGCCGCTCCTACAACCGCATCTGCCTCATGCCCTCGCGAGGTCGTGAACTGGCTATCAGAGCTTGGCGATCGACACCTCGGTGGACTTCACGAAGGCGATCACTTCGCTGCCCACCTGCAGGTCCAGCTCGCGTACCGAGCGGGTGGTGATCACCGAAGTGACGATGCCGGCGGCGGTCTGCACGTCGATCTCGGACAGCACGTCGCCGATCACGATTTCCTTGATGCTGCCCTTGAACTGGTTGCGTACGTTGATGGCTTTGATGGTCATGGTATTTCTCCTAACGTCGAAATTAGCTACAAGCGGCAAGCTTCGAGCTGCAAGAAAGAGCGGGTCGCTTTCACTTGCGGCTTGTCGCTTGCAGCTTGCCGCTGCTCTAAAGCGCCCAGCGCAATTGCGTGGGCAGGGGTGAAACGGGTTCCGGCTCCGGCGGCGTGCCGGGCAGCGCCAGCACGCGGTCGAGTACCTGGGCCTCGAGCGCGCCGAGTCTCGCCGAGCCACGCTGGCGCGGACGCGGCAGGTCGACGGCCAGGTCCAGGCCGATGCGACCCTCCTCGATCAGGATCACCCGGTCGGCGATGGCCACCGCCTCCGCCACGTCGTGGGTCACCAGCAGCACGGTGAAGCCGTGCTTCTGCCACAGGCGCTCGATCAACTGCTGCATCTCGATGCGGGTCAGCGCGTCCAGGGCGCCGAGCGGTTCGTCCAGCAGCAGCAGGCGCGGCTGGTGGATCAGGGCGCGGGCCAGGGCCACGCGCTGCTTCTGCCCGCCGGACAGCGCCGCCGGCCACTCGCCCGCGCGGTCGGCCAGGCCGACGGCGGCCAGCGCCTCGCGGGCCTTGGGCTTCCAGTCGCCAGACAGGCCCAGGCCGACGTTGTCGATCACCCGCTTCCACGGCAGCAGGCGCGCGTCCTGGAACATCAGCCGGGTGTCCTCGCGGGCCGCCGACAGCGGGCCCTTGCCGGCCAGCAGCTGGCCGCCGCTGGGCGCATCGAGACCGGCCAGCAGGCGCAGCAGGGTGCTCTTGCCGCAGCCGCTGCGGCCGACCACGGCGACGAACTGGCCGGCCGGGATGTGCAGGTCGATGCCCTGCAGCACCTCGCGCTCGCCGAACGCCTTGCGGATGCCCTGGATGGCCAGGGGGATGCCCTGGCGGATGTTGTGCAGGGCGGTCATCGCGCACCTGCCTTGGCCTGGTAGGCCGGATGCCAGCGCAGCCAGGCGCGTTCGAGGCCGCGGGCGGCCACGTCGGCCAGCTTGCCGAGCACCGCGTAGAGCAGGATCGCCAGCACCACCACGTCGGTCTGCAGGAACTCGCGGGCGTTCATCGCCAGGTAGCCGATGCCGCTGCTGGCGGAAATGGTCTCGGCGACGATCAGGGTCAGCCACATGAAGCCGAGGGCGAAGCGCACGCCGACCAGGATCGACGGCAGCGCGCCGGGCAGGACCACCTGCCAGAACAGGGCGAAGCCCTTGAGGCCGTAGCTGCGCGCCATCTCCACCAGGGCCGGGTCGACGTTGCGGATGCCGTGGTAGGTGTTCAGGTAGATCGGGAACAAGGTGCCGAGGGCGACCAGGAAGATCTTCGCCGCCTCGTCGATGCCGAACCACAGGATCACCAGCGGGATCAGCGCCAGGTGCGGCACGTTGCGGATCATCTGCACCGAGCTGTCGAGGAAGCGCTCGCCCCAGTTGGACAGGCCGGTGATGAAGCCCAGCAGCAGGCCGAGGCCGCCGCCGATGGCGAAACCGATGGCCGCGCGCTGGCCGCTGATGGCCAGGTGGGTCCAGATCTCGCCGCTCTTGAGCAGCGCCCAGCCGGCTTCGAGCACGGCGCTGGGCGCCGGCAGGATGCGGGTGGACAGCCAGCCGGCCGCCACCGCGCCCTGCCAGATCGCCAGCAGGGCCACGGGCAAGGCCCAGGGCGCCAGGCGGCGACCGATGTTGTGTAGCGTGTGCGTCGACATGGCAACGCTCCTTTTCATGTTCGTCATACGTCAGGCTCGCACCTGGCCGATCTCCCTCACCCCTGACCCCTGACCCCTCTCCCAGGGGGAGAGGGGGATTCGGGCACAGCGCGGGCTGCCCCCTCTCCCTCCGGGAGAGGGTCGGGGTGAGGGGCATGCCTTCAGCTCGCCGCAGCCGCCTTGGGCAGGATGTCACTGGAGATCATCTCGCCGAACGGGCTGACGTAGCCGCGGCTCTGCGGGCGCTCCGGCTGGGCGATGTCGAGGTGCGGGAACAGCAGTTCGGCGACCCGGTACGACTCTTCCAGGTGCGGGTAGCCGGAGAAGATGAAGGTGTCGATGCCAAGCTCGGCGTATTCCTTGACCCGCGCGGCCACGGTCGGGCCGTCGCCGACCAGGGCGGTGCCGGCGCCGCCGCGCACCAGGCCGACCCCGGCCCAGAGGTTGGGCGACACTTCCAGGTTGTCCTTGCGGCCGCCGTGCAGCGCGGCCATGCGCTGCTGGCCGACCGAGTCGAAGCGCGCCAGGGAGGCCTGGGCGCGGTCGATGGTGTCCTGATCCAGATGGCTGATCAGGCGGTCTGCGGCGGCCCAGGCTTCTTCGTTGGTCTCGCGCACGATCACGTGCAGGCGGATGCCGAAGCGCACTTCGCGGCCCAGCTTGGCGGCCTTCTCGCGCACGGCGGCGATCTTCTCGGCCACCGCGGCCGGTGGCTCGCCCCAGGTCAGGTACAGCTCGACCTGCTCGGCGGCCAGGTCCTGGGCGGCCTCGGAGGAACCACCGAAGTACAGCGGCGGGCGCGGCTGCTGGATCGGCGGGTAGAGCAGCTTGGCGCCCTTCACCTGGAGGTGCTTGCCGTCGTAGTCGACGCTCTCGCCCTCCAGCACGCGGCGCCAGATGCGGGTGAATTCGACGGAGGCCTCGTAGCGCTCCTCGTGGGACAGGTGCAGGCCGTCGCCGGCCAGTTCGTCCGGGTCGCCGCCGGTTACCAGGTTGAACAGCGCGCGGCCATTGGACAGGCGGTCCAGGGTCGCCGCCTGGCGTGCGGCCACGGTGGGCGAGATGATCCCCGGGCGCAGCGCGACCAGGAACTTCAGGTTCTGCGTCACCGGGATCAGCGAGGCGGCCACCAGCCAGGAGTCCTCGCAGGAGCGCCCGGTGGGGATCAGCACGCCGCCGTAGCCGAGACGGTCGGCGGCCTGGGCGATCTGGGTGAGGTAGCCATGGTCGACGGCGCGGGCGCCTTCGGCGGTACCGAGGTATTTGCCGTCGCCATGGGTGGGCAGGAACCAGAAGATGTTGAGGCTCATGGAGTGGTCTCCTAGATGGATTCGGTGTCGCCGCGGCCCGGCGGGCCGCGGCGTGGGGCTTACTGCTGGGCGACCTTGGCGGATGCCGGCGGATTCCAGATCACATCCTGGATAACCAGCTTCTTCGGGATCAGCTTGAGGTCGGTGAAGGTGTCAGCGATCTTCTGCTGGGCGACCACCACCTCCGGGCCGATCAGCCTGGCGCCGTAGCCCTGGCGCTTGACCGCGCTATAGGTGATCTCGCGCGACAGGCCGAGCAGCGGCGCGACCTGGTCGGTGGCTTCGTCCAGGTTGCCCTGCACCCACTCGCCGACGCCGCGGATCTCGTCGATCAGCACGCCGATCACCTGCGGGTTCTTCTCGGCATAGGGGCGGGTGGCCAGGTAGAACTGGTGGTTGTCGACCAGGCCGGTGCCGTCGCGCAGGGTGCGGGCCTGCAGCTGGTGCTCGGCGGCGGACTGGAAGGGGTCCCAGATCACCCAGGCGTCGACGCTGCCGCGCTCGAAGGCGGCGCGGGCGTCGGCCGGCGGCAGGTACACGGGCTGGATGTCGGCGTACTTGAGGCCGGCGTCTTCCAAGGCGCGCACCAGCAGGTAGTGCACGTTGGAGCCCTTGTTCAGGGCGACCTTCTTGCCCTTCAGCTCGGCGACCGATTTGATCGGCGAGTCCTTCGGCACCAGGATCGCCTCGCCGGTCGGGGCGGGCGGCTCGTGGGCCACGTAGAGCAGGTCGGCGCCGGCCGCCTGGGCGAATACCGGCGGGGTCTCGCCGGTGACACCGAAGTCCACCGAGCCGACGTTGAGTCCTTCGAGCAGCTGCGGGCCGCCCGGGAACTCGGTCCACTTCACCTCGACGCCCTGCTCGGCCAGGCGCTTCTCCAGCGTGCCCTTGGCCTTGAGCAGCACCAGGGTGCCGTATTTCTGATAGCCGATCCGCAGGGTCTCGGCTTGTGCTTGAGTGATGGCGCCGAAGGAGATGGCCGCGACAAACAGGGCGACCAGGCTCCGACGCAAAGTAATGGTGCGCATGGCGCTCTCCCTTTGCTGTGGTTTTTCTAGGTTGGCTACCTGCTTGCCCGTTGGCGGGCGAGTAAGGCGGGATAATCAGCGGCAAGCTACAAGCCTCAAGCGGCAAGCGGACGTGCCCGCTCTTGCTCTGGCCTTTACTTGCAGCGTGTAGCTTGAAGCTCGTAGCTGCTCTTCAAATGCTCCAGCGGGCGTTCACCAGCCGGTCGTTCAACAATTGTGGGTCGATCGGTTTCGGCCGGCGGGCCAGGGCGGCGAGGAACTGCTCCAGCGCATCGTTCAGGCGCAGCTCCAGGTCCGGCACCAGCCGCACGCACTCTTCCAAGTACTGGATCTGGCTGTCGTCGGCGAACACGCCGTGCAGCACTTCCTGGGCCTTGAGCGCGGCCAGCACCGGCTTCAGCGCGTAGTCCACCGCCAGCATGTGGGCGGGGCTGCCACCGCTGGCGATGGGCAGCGCCACCTTGTGCTGCAGGGCGCGCTCGGGGAGCACGTCCAGCAGCGTCTTCAGCGCCCCGGAGAACGAGGCCTTGTACACCGGCGTCGCCACCAGCAGGCCATCGGCCAGCGAGACCTGCTCGATGAAGTGACGGATCTGCGGGCTGGCGAAGTTGGCGTACAGCAGGTCTTCCGCCGGAAAGTCGCGGACCTGGTAGGAAACCACCTCCACGCCACGCAACTCCAGGCGGCGCCGGGCATAGTCGAGAAGACCGTTGGAACGGGACTTCTGGCTCGGGCTGCCGCCCAGTGAAACTACCAGCATGATGACTTCCTTAACGGTTCGGCTGCGGCGTCAGGCGCAAGTACGGCTTCACCGCGCGGTAGCCTTTCGGGAAGCGGCGGGCGATCTCTTCCTCGTCCTTCAGCGAGGGCACGATCACCACCTCGTCGCCGTCCTGCCAGTTGGCCGGGGTGGCGACCTTGTGGTTGTCGGTGAGCTGCAGCGAGTCGATCACCCGCAGGATCTCGTTGAAGTTGCGCCCGGTGCTGGCCGGGTAGGTGATGATCAGGCGCACCTTCTTGTTCGGGTCGATAATGAACAGCGAGCGCACGGTGAGGGTATCGTTGGCGTTCGGGTGGATCAGGTCGTACAGGCCGGATACCTTGCGGTCGGCGTCGGCCAGGATCGGGAAGTTGACCAGGGTGTTCTGGGTCTCGTTGATGTCGTCGATCCAGCGCAGGTGCGAATCCACCGGGTCCACGGAGAGGGCGATGGCCTTCACCCCGCGCTGGGCGAACTCGTCCTTCAGCTTGGCGGTGAAGCCCAGCTCGGTGGTGCACACCGGGGTGAAGTCGGCGGGGTGGGAAAACAGCACGCCCCAGCTGTCGCCCAGCCAGTCGTGGAAACGGATGCGACCCTCGCTGGAGTCCTGCTCGAAGTCGGGGGCGATGTCGCCCAGGCGGATGCTCATGGTGGTGTTCCTTCAGGTTCGTTGCGTGGGGCTCACTATGCGCAGGAACGAAAAGGAATAAAAAGAATAAATAATGATTTATTTATTCCATTTTAAGATATGCAGTTCATGCATAAACGCATAAGCATCTAATCAATTATTCTTTCAATGAATAAGCAGCAGCCCATATAGTCAGCACCGCTCTTCCATTCCAAGGACGTCCGATGAAACGCCTACTGCCTCTCTCCCTGCTGGCCGCCAGCTTCGCCTTCGCCGCCTCCGCCCAGGCGGCGAACCTGCTCAACGTCTCCTACGACGTGATGCGCGACTTCTACAAGGACTACAACGCCGCCTTCCAGAAACACTGGCAGGCCGAGGGCGGCAAGCCGCTGACCATCCAGATGTCCCATGGCGGCTCCAGCAAGCAGGCCCGCGCCGTGATCGACGGCCTGCCGGCCGACGTGATCACCATGAACATGGCCACCGACATCAACGCGCTGGCCGACAACGGCGGCCTGGTGCCCCAGGACTGGGCCGCGCGCCTGCCCGACAACAGCGCGCCCTTCACCTCCGCCACCGTGTTCATCGTGCGCAAGGGCAACCCCAAGGCCCTGAACGACTGGCCGGACCTGCTCAAGGACGGCGTGCAGGTGGTGGTGCCCAACCCCAAGACCTCGGGCAACGGCCGCTACACCTACCTCTCCGCCTGGGGCTACGTGCTGCAGAACGGCGGTGACGAGAACAAGGCCAAGGACTTCGTCGGCAAGCTGTTCAAGCAGGCGCCGGTGCTGGACACCGGCGGCCGCGCCGCCACCACCACCTTCATCCAGAACCAGATCGGCGACGTGCTGGTGACCTTCGAGAACGAAGCCGAGATGATCGCCCGTGAATTCGGCCGCGGCGGCTTCGAAGTGGTCTACCCGACCGTGTCCGCCCAGGCCGAGCCGCCGGTGACGGTGGTCGACAAGGTGGTCGATCGCAAAGGCACCCGTGCCGAAGCCGAGGCCTATCTGAAATACCTGTGGTCCGAAGAGGGCCAGCGCATCGCCGCCAACAACTACCTGCGCCCGCGCAACGAGAAGATCCTCGCCGAGTTCTCCGACCGCTTCCCGAAGGTCACTTTCCTCAACGTGAACGAAACCTTCGGCGACTGGCCGAGCATCCAGAAGACCCACTTCAACGATGGTGGCGTGTTCGACCAGATCTATGCGCAGTGACGCCAGACCGGTGACATAAGGACAGGGAAGCGATGCGAAGGGCAGGGATGCCCGGGGAACGCAGCCCGGAGCGACGAGGCTCCGGGCTGCAGCAACGGATCAGTTGACGGCGTCCTTCAATAACCATTGAGAAATACCGTTTCATTTTTTGAAACACCGCCACCCCCCACCAGATCAGCTCACCGTTGAGAATTCTTTTGATCAAGCAGAACATTCGTTTCATTTTATAGAAAAAAGCTTGCCCCTTCGGGCGAAAACACCCTCAGGTGCTTCTACCCGGCATGTCAAAATCGTCTCCATGTATCCTTTCGCCGCCCAAAAATGACAGCTATTGCAAAACTCATTTCGATCAAAATCCTTGTCGCTCACGATCACCCGGCACTGCGCTCACATATTCGAACCTGCCTTGAGAAGTTTGGCTACGAGGTAACAGAGACAGAAAGCTGCAAGCAAGCCACAATCGTCATGAATACATCAAAGTTCTCGGCGATGGTTTTTAATGGTGACGCGCCAGACTTTTTATCCGAAGCCCCTTTAATAATCAGGTGCTCAACTATAAACAAAGACACCCCATGCATTATTTTGGCGCAAGCTAATTCACTGATCATTAATAATAAAACCTTCAACCCGAAGATTGATGATTACTTGCTTAAGCCATTCAAAATTGAGGTTATTGCAAAGCGCATCGCCGCCATAATAAAACCGAAGAATCTAGGATCTATTACGTCTATAGGCAGCATGACACTTTGCGACAAAAAAGGGACGCTCACTATTGGCGGATCAACGTCGAGGCTTCCGAAAAGGCAACATCAAATACTCTTTACACTAGCCAAACATGCGCCTCGAGTAGTCCATCAAGATCTAATTATTGCTGCACTTGATGCTCAGAAAGAATGCAAATCAAGCGATGATACGACTATCAAGTCTACGATTTATCGATTGCGCAAGAGCTTGCGAGATGCTGGCAGTGATGTACGCATCAAAAACGTTCGGGGATGTGGATACAGAGTCCAAATCCCAGAATGCGAGCCATCGGACTGAAAGCCCACTCGGCCTCAGCTAAAATTCGCGGCAAATATTCAAATACGGATGAGGAACATATCCCCAATGGCATAGAGCGGGTAAGAGTCGTTACATCTACGCTTACTCTCGGCGAATTTTAAGGCCTCCCACTACCAATAAGGAATTCTGGTTTGGGTCTGACCGCATAATCCGAGCTGGCTTTGGTTTTTTATTTCCAAGCCTCCTCCACAGCGTGAGCGGGAATTTAATAATTAGAAGTGCTGCTTGGTGAGATGGCGCACAACATGGCTCACAAACTCGGCATGCGGAGCTCGATGCTCATCCCATCTTCTTGCGTTCTTTGGCCATGGCCTGTAATCCGCAGTTGTAAGCACAAGCCGGTTTTTGGCCCTAGAGATTCCAACAAAGAACACGCATCGCTCTTGGTCGAGTTGCCCCCAGAACGTTTGTTGCTCGACGCCAAGCACAACTACCGAATGAAACTCCAAACCTTTGCTTTTATGCATGGTTAGGAACCGAACTGCCGAATCGTCAGAAAGCCGTGCCAATGCTCTGAGTAAATCTGGCTCTGTAGCCAGTAGCCCTCTGATGCGCTCACGAACTTCGCGAACAATCTCTAACAGACGAGCCTTGGAGCGGTAGTCGGCGGAGAGTGCACTGACGGACGAGAAGCCTAGTTTTTTGAGGAATTCATTGGCCATATCCCACCATGAGGCATATGGATTCGCTGTTTTGCGCTCTTGCTTAACTTTCTTCAGGTGCTCACGATAGGTCTCTTCGAAGATCCGTTGGGCACTGCTTCGGCTGTCGTCGTCCTCGAACGGGGTGAAGTGGTCCATTAATCGAGACCATGCTTCTGCTTGCTCCTGGCCGTACAGGCAAGTGAGGTAGTCGACTACAAGGCTGACTGCCGGCTCTTTCAGGAGATCCTGAAGGTTGTGATCGTTGCGATGAGCGATTCCCAACTCAGTGAGTCGAAACATTAGGAATTCGCCGTACTCTTCAATCTGACGAGGCATCAAAACGGCGATCTGACTAGGTGGTATGCCTTCCTGAGAAATCCAGCGCTGAATAAGGTTCGCTACAGCCTGCGCTTCCTCCGCGGCATTTGGGAAACGCCCCGCCAAAATCTCCCCCCCATCACCCTTGGCAAGATCTTCCGGCATCACCGCATCAGCCTCAATCTCCCGAATGACGTCATTCTGCATCCGCAGAAGGGCTGGCTGGGACCGGAAGTTCAAGAACAGGCGCAGAGGGCGGGCACCAAAGTCGTCAGCGTAAGTTTTGAAGATTCCTTCAAGTGCGCCTGCCCAACCCATGATGGTCTGCTTGGTATCTCCTACAGCGGTCAGGATCGCTGGTGTACCGTGGAACAGCAGTTTTATCAGTTCGTATTGGTCTGCAGTGCAGTCTTGGAATTCGTCAAGGAACACATGTGAATAGGACTGACGTATTGCATTGCGGGCGATCACGCTCTCTTTCACGATCCGAAGGGCAAGCGGGAGCAGATGATTGAAGGTGATCTGTTTGCCTCGGATGTACTGTGGACCAATTTCGTAGTCTTGGCTCAACGCCTCATCCACCAAAATTGGGTGGAACCGATCAATGATCCTCTTCGCAAAGCCATGAAAGGTAACGCTGTCGAAGCGTGACGAGTAATCCCAGCCACAGCGAAGCTGAACCCGCTGTTTGAGATTCCGACTGGCATCGGTCTTGAACGAGACGGCAAGTATGCGTTTCGGGTAGCGGCAGGAGTTCGTACGTAGAAGAAAGTCCGCTCGCTGCGCAAGTACTTCTGTTTTGCCTGCACCAGGACCAGCAGTAAGCACTACTGACTCTTCTCGCTCCCGGATAGCCTCCCACGCATTTCTCTCCAGTCGAATTCCTGGGGAGGGAACCCAGCGTTCAGGCTTGATCATTCCGGTGACTCATCGAGCCGTTCGATAACTTTATCTGCGAGCCGATCCAGCGACTCAGGCAGGCCATCAAGAAGCTCCTGATCAGTGAGCCTTCCTAGCGCGCCCAAGTGGGCTGCAGGCTTGCTGCTCAACTTGAAAAGCTTGTGGTAAGCCTCGAACAAGCTCTGTTCATCTTCGTCGTATTGGTCGGGATTGAAATGGCTATCTCCTAAGACCTTGGTGTGGCTCTTTGGGGTTGCTGCGATGGCTTCAGCCTCATATGCCTGTGGGAAGGCACACAGCATTGCAAAGTCCAGATCCAAGGGGTCGGAGAAGAAAACGCTCCTTTTTTCGAGCTCGTTGAAGAGGCTTACTGTTCCACTCTCGAACCAGTTATGGGTTCGTACAGGCGTGTTGGGATCGTTCCATTCATGGTAAGGCCAGCCAGCGGGTAGGTTATTTTCAGGAGCATACTGAGCAAGCTGGTCCCTGACGTACTTCACGCGTCCCCACCCGCCCTGATGGCGGCCGACATCAAGGTCAAGGAGCGTGATGTAGGGAGTTCCGATCGCTGAGAGCAACCGCCAAAAGTGGTTCACATGGCGACCACCGAGCGGGGCAATTGCAACAGCAAATTCATCGACAGGTGCCCCCTTCGCCTGAAGGATTCTGGGCAGTACGATCTCTTCGCTATCACCTTCCCCCAGCACCACCAGTCGAGCGAAATAGATCTCAGGAAACGCCTGCACCGCCTCCCTAACAAACTTGTAAGCGTCGGTATGCTTCTGAGGTAGCTGAATAGTTGTGACTTGGGTGCGCCGATCTCCATTCAGTCGCAGGTACCGGATGTTTTCAGGCTCAACCCGCCGCAGCATAGAGGGCGCTTGAGTGGCTATCAGTGCTTGGGCATCCACGTCGACTGAGGACTTCAGCGAGTTGACGATGCGGCCGAGGTAATGTGGCGAAAGGCTGTTTTCCGGCTCTTCCACCGCGAGGATGGTGAATGCCGGCGGTTTCAATTTATGGGGATCGAAAGCCTTGTTCTCTCCCGACCTCACATCACGCCCTATCGTGAGTGCTGACAGGACCAGCGAGAGGTACAGCATGGACTTCTGCCCATCACTCAGGCGTGCAAAGTCAACCTGATTTTCTCCATGGCCAGGGCTGAAGGAGACAGTGAGGTGCCGAAGTAATGCTTCGATCTCAGAGTTCTCAAACGTCAGGCGGGGCGATGCAAAGAAGTCCCCCTTGTGCAGACGCTGCCAAGCAGTGGTGAGGCTATCGCTCAGTGTTTTAACTGACTCGTTCTCAACAAGGCAGTCAGTAATTTGCTCTGTGAGATCCTTTACCGTCTCTCGGTCTTCAGTCCAGTTGGCAGCTCGTAGGAGCCGCCCCAGAAGGGCTGTTGCGCCGTAGGCGACGTGATCGGAAGGATCGCGCTTGGCTGGGAGGTAGTGGAGATGGATTGTGTCACGATGCCGTTTTGGAACCGCCTGTTTCGATACAGGCTCGTCATTCTCGTCCGTCTTGGTGACGAAGAGAAATTGCTCTTCAATCTCCCCATCCTCGTACAGTGTTGCCTCTAGGCGAAAGCGTATCCAAGGGGTCCCTCCCACCTCGCGCATTGCCATTTGCCCGAAGAACGGCGGCACAGTGTCGTTATCATCGTCCTCGAGTGTTTCCTCAAACGTAAAATCTGCTTCAAGCCACAGATGACGCTGCTCGGGCTGCTTCGCTTCAGTGGCAGGGACGTGAAAGTCTGAACGGCGGATTCGGCGTAAGCTGGGATCAACTGAAAACATCCGGCAGAGTGCCTGCAGCGCGGCTGTTTTCCCTGCACCATTAGGGCCTAGGAGGTAGGTAACATCTTCGAACGAGATCTCCTCCGCTGCCGGCCCAAAGGACTGGAAGTTACTGATAAGCAGATTGCTCAGCCTCATCGCTCAGATTCCCTTCTGACTAATCTTGTTGTTCGTTTTCTTCGGGGCCGCAGGCTAGCGGATGGCACATCCTACAGCCGCTCTTGTTCGTCCCGAAGAAGTAGCTCTCTGAAGCATAAGTCAGGAATGAGCCAGCTTGCAGTATCAAATATGCCTGTCTGGCGAAGCTGCAGTCCGATCAGAGGCTGTTTCGTAAGCAGCTGGATTGTGGCCGCTCTAGCTGCTGAATCGCCCCATAATTCGTAGGCGCTGGAATGCCACTGTTAGTCCCTAGCTGTCCTCTACGGGATGTCCCTTTACGGCCGATTCTGTTGAAAAAGTCGGTTTCTGAGCGAGCTGCGTTTTGGTAGCTCAGAAAGCACTCGATTTCGGTGTTGCTACGTAAAAACCAAGACAGCTCTTCCTTCTGAGCAAGCCAGATTTCAACGTCGCTCACGCTCTTTCATGGGGAAAAATTGCGACGGGACTTTTTCAACAGAATCGGCCGATTCTGTTGAAAAACTCGATGTGCGACAGAGCTGCTTGCTCGTAGCCGGAAAAATGTACAAATCGAGCGCTTCTACGCGAAATCCAGAGCAACTCGACCAGCGCAACGATTCAGATTTCAGCCTCAGCCGTGCACTTTCGGCGAAGAAAATCGCCGAGGGAGTTTTTCAACAGAATCGGCCAATAGCGGACGCTGGACTATCACTCCCTCGGCTTCTGAGCTATCGAGCGAAGTGGCGACAGCACCTGCTTCTTGGTCTCACTGACTAACGACTCCTGCTCGAAGACTGGTAAGGCTGCTTTTATTTCCCTCGCTGGGCGGACCTGCCGAGTTTTGTTCAGGACAGCAGATCGCTCCTCCCGCGTAATGTTGCCAGGCCAACGAAAACTTCACGTGCACTTGACAGGCACTTCACACCTTCGCCTCTAACCTCCTTCGCATTTCTTGGCAAAGGCGGTGGGTGTACACGCATCCCGGCGAGCCTCGAACAACGACAACACGGAGGCTCCAGCATGCGAGTGGACAATAGTGATTGGGCCGATGCCCTGCAGAACAAGGTTCCAGTGGTGGCACTGGTGTTTTGGGTGATCAAGATCCTGTCGACCACGGTTGGGGAGACGGGGGCTGACTTCCTGATCTTCAAACTGCATTTCGGGCTACCGCTGACCTCCTTGATCATGGGGGCGTTGCTGGTGGCGGTCATGTTCATCCAGTTGCGCAGCGAGCACTACGTGCCCTGGAAGTACTGGTTGGCGGTGGTGCAGGTGAGCATCTTCGGGACTCTGGTTACCGACAGCCTGGTGGACACCTATGGTGTGGCGCTGACCACCACCACCGCGGTGTTCAGCGTACTGCTGGTACTGACCTTTGTGCTCTGGTTCGCCCAGGAGAAGACCCTGTCGATCCTGGCCATTTACCCGGGGCGGAGGGAGTTCTTCTATTGGACGGCGATCCTGATGACCTTCGCGCTCGGAACCGCCGCCGGTGACTTAGTCGCGGAAGAGCTGAAGCTGGGCTACGCGATCTCGGCCCTATTCTTCGCCGGGTGCATCCTCGCTGTGGCGATCGCCCACTATTTCTTCCGCCTGGATGTCGTGACGGCCTTCTGGGTCGCCTATGTGCTCACACGGCCGTTCGGAGCATCCGTGGGCGACTGGCTATCGCACTCAGCCAAGAAAGGCGGGTTGGGGCTTGGAACGGTCGGAACCAGCGAGGTGTTCGCCGTCATCATCATTGCACTGGTGTGCTACCTGAGCTGGCGCGATCGCCCACGGGTCCAAGCAGGCAGGTGACTTGGGAAGGCTGGCGGCGAGAATGCCGCCAGCCTGTTGTCATTCCAGTTCGGACAGTCGATTGCCACGTTGATCATTACTTGAATGGCTAACAGTGGTTGGCTGCCCGGCTGAGCACGAAGATTGAAATTCCAACCTGCGGCCAAACGAATACTACGTGTCCGGCAAGCTGCTGTTCACCGACAACTTTATCCAGCGTGTATGTGAGTCGCCTACAGGGCTCATTCACCAACCACCGCAGCAGCTGAGCCCACTGCTCGCCAACCCGGGCGAGTGGGCTTGCCCGGCAACCTAGGTGTAGGCAGCACCAGTAATTGAGGGCGCCCCCCCGTATTGGCCGATCCTCGCGGCCATGATTTGACACAAAGTTGGGAGCTGCCTAGCAAACGATAATGCTTATATTTGCGAGCTGTGGTGTTCCAGGCCTCAGATCCATAAGCTTCGGCAAACGCTAGACAAGCCATTCGGCACGCCCTTGCTACATACTATTCGAGGCGTAGGGTTTCGGCTCGCTGATCTTAATGAGTAGGGCGAATGATCAAGGGGTGAACTTTTTCCGTTCCACACTACCTTATCAAGCTACGCATACCTGCCAGCATAGGTATTACGAAGCTCGTTAAGGGATAATGATGGATGCTCAATCCGCGCTACGCGCAAAATTGGCTTTGTCTGCTCGCATTGAGCGTGATCGCCTTCGAACTGCCATGCAGGCGCCAATTTCTGCGCCTCGGTACCGTGTGCTTTATCTGAAGGACGGTAAAGAAAAGCACTCTGCGTGGTTTTACAAGCATGACTACGCTAGGGTGGCACTTCAGTTAATGCAGAAGAAATACGGAGATAAGAAAGCAATTATCTACATCGATTAGGCGTTTTCGTGCCAAGCTAGAGCACATGCCAATCGATGATCATGGTTCTTTATATATCACCGCTTCTACGCGCTTGAGTGGGGTGCTTTGCCATGAAATGGGTGGGGAGGTATCAGGCTTCACTAGGCCGTACGGCATAAATTTAGTGCATTGGTCGACCTATTCGTCGTTAATTTCCTCGCTGCAGATGGCTCGTGTTAGAGTGATTTAATCCAATACACCCTAATAAAGGTTTGTCTATGTCTAAGCTTGCAGAATTCAAGGCTCTTGAGGCTCAGCTTGCCGCTCAGATTAAGCAGCTCGATGTGCTTAAAAATGATGGTGGTTTGAAGCGTGAAATTGAGTTTGAAGAAAAGCTACGCAAGCTCATGGCTGAATACGGCTTTAATTTGGGAAGCGTCATTTCTCTTCTCGACCCACAAGCAAGTCGCCGCTTGGCTCCGGCAATGCAGGGGCAGCGCCGGAAACGCCAGGTCAAGGTTTATAAGCATCCAGAAACCGGTGAAGTGGTTGAGACCAAAGGTGCCAGCAAAGTGCTGAAGGCTTGGAGGGCGCAATACGGAACTGAAAAGGTAGACGGGTGGTTGCAGTAAGTCAGCCGCGTCGATTGCGAAAGGCCAGGCATTGCCTGGCTTTTCTTTTGGAGAGCGGTTGGGTAGATATCACGTAAATTAGTGTTCGGAATCCAATTGCTTTTTCTTCGAGAAGGCCTCACCCATTCGAGATTTTACATGCCTACGCCACTCGTTATCCTCGTCGGTAGGCTTGTTGGCGATCCTGTCTTCCTCTGCTTGAAGTGCGTCTTTGCACTGGCTAAGCCCATCCTCCCACCCCATTTTGTACAGCGAGTCGTTCATGTACTGCCGTACATCTTTTCGAAATGGTTCTAGACCTCCTCCAGCATGCCGACCGCTGCTGCAGCCTGCATCGAAGCCATCAACATAGGTTGGTGGGTAGCCCTCGTATAACATCTGTTCTTGAGTGTTTTGGCAGCCAGATATGAGCGCTGCTGAAAAAATTAGACATGCAGCTAATAGGGGTGAATTTTCATTATTTAGTAATGAAAATGATGTATGCGGGCGATGCATTGACTGATTCCAGGGTGTAGCCTTGAAGTCAGTCTGTTCTTTCTGTTGTTAAGCAGTCGTCAAGATATTGTGAAAAAAACATCAAGCTTAATTGAGTGTTACTGCCACACTGCTCGACGCTGAAATATTAAGTAACCGTTGCTCCGCAGTTGACGAATTTTTCGCATTTTTTTAACGAGTGCTTGATGCCCGGATCTCTAGGGTGGTCAACCAGACCATCTGGAGCGCTATCTCATGCTCAAGCAAGACCCTATCGAGCTCGAATTTTCCCGCAAGTACGACCGCGACCATGCTCAGCAATACTTTGCTAAGCATCAGGATGGTCTGGCTCGACGAATTTCCCATTGGCGGGATGTGGAGGTTGCACGACAAGCACTTAAGCTTGCGGGCGATCCCGCACAAGTTCTGGATCTGCCTAGTGGCGCAGGCCGCTTCTGGCCGCTGCTCTGCGAGAACCCTAATCGAGTAATCCTTGCTGCTGACAACTCTGCTGAGATGCTTGAGATAGCTAGGCAGGGGCAGCCGAAGGATGTTGTCCGGCGGATCACTACCTTCCAAACCTCCGCTTTTGATATTCAACTCAATGACAGTGAAGTGGACTGCGTCTTCTGTATCCGACTGCTGCATCACATCGAGTCTTCAGAGCATCGCCTTGCGATGCTACGAGAGTTCTCCAGAGTTAGTCGCGATAGCGTCATCGTCTCTCTCTGGGTTGACGGCAATTTCAAGGCCTGGAGGCGCCGGCGCCTTGAGTCGAGACGAGCTCTGAAAGGTCGCCCAGCGCAGAACCAAAACCGCTTCATCGTTCCTCGATCGGTGATCGAAAGTGAGTTTAAAGAGGCAGGTTTCCAGGTCGTTGGCCACCTGGACTTCTTGCCGGGCTACGCCATGTGGCGCACATATGTCTTGCGTAAGGCTCCCAAGCTATGAGCCTGCATACGATTACCAGTGCTGCAGGGCGGGTGCAGAAGGGCGCCAAAGGCCTTCGCTCATTTGATCGTTGGTGGGACAGTGGTGGGGAATGGGTAGAGCCAGCCAATAAGCGGCGGGGAGGAGAGAGCGGAGTGCGCATTTTGCGCTCTCTTAACGATGAGCGGCCGGATCTCTACTGCAAGCGTCAGATCGGCCACATCTATCGTTCTCTTCAGCACCCAATGGGACTACCTACGGTGCTGCGTGAGCGAAAGGCGTACCTGGCATATGCTCGCCTCGGTATTCGAACACCAAACATTGTTTACTGTGGAGCCCGTCGCAGTGACGGAAATTGGCAAGCGCTACTGGTGACAGAGGCGCTTCGTGGTTTCGTTAGCCTTCAGGACTGGTATCGAGTTCAGGGTGAGACTCACGTTGCCCAACACCTCATGGCGGCGCTTGGCACAGAGCTGGCTCGGTTGCACAAGGGTAGGTGGCAGCATGGCTGCTTGTATCCCAAGCACATCTTTGTCAAAACCCTCACCAATACCTTGGGGGGAGTGCAGGTCGAAGTTGCTTTGCTCGATCTGGAGAAGAGTCGGCAGAGATGGAGTGTCGGCAAGGCCTCTCGAAAAGATCTATCCCAGCTGAGGAGGCACTGGGGAGAGCTCCCCAAGGATGATCTGCTAGCTCTCGAGGGATCCTACCAGCTTGCTCTAAGAGGGGCTTTGTAGGGGGCTGTGGCTGTATATCTGTGATGGCGGTGTCTGTGAAATGCGCCCCATGGCATTGCTGAATGCCAATTATTGGGGACGAAATAGTTGCAGATAACTCCTGCGGTCCTTGATCAGGCCGAGTGTGCTGGAGTCTTGTTTGATGCTCGGACGGGGACTTGGCTATCAGCCCTGCTACCTACCGGTGCGCACTCTGGAGCCACTGTTTCTATCTGGCTGAGCAATCTGCATTTTGGGGCTGCCTTACCGAGTCTTTGTCTGTGTGATGGGGTTGGGAGTAACCCTTCTAAGCATCACCGATGTAGTCATTTGTCAGACAAAACATCATGTCGGGGTTCGGACAGTTCATCGCTCAGTCAGTAGCAAAGAGCAGGCTCGTGCCTGTTCCTGAAGGGCGAAAATTCTCGCATAGCACTCACGTCTCAATCAGAAGTTACTGCTGCGTCATCAGAGTTCTAGATGCGCGCACGGCGTTGACAGCTTTTTCACATCTTCTTCACCAGTTTTCGACGGCGCACTTTGCAGACTGCCGGGCATTTCTACTGCTCGGACTCTCGTATGTTCACTCCCCGCACTGCGCCTATGCGTTTCCTACTACTGCTGCTGACCTGTTGGCTGGTGGTGTTTTTGGGTACTCGGGCAGTCTTGCTTGGTTCTCACCTTACTGAGGCTGGCGGCGCGTCCGCTGGAATCTTTGCTATTGGAGCACTTTATGATCTTGGCTTCCTGGCTTATGCAGCTTTCCCTCTAGGTTTGTATCTGCTGCTGTGCCCGCCAGTGCTTTGGCGACGTCCTGGGCATCGGATTTTTCTGATTACTCTGTTTTTGGTCAGCCTGTTTGCCATGCTTTTTGTCTCTACAGCCGAGTGGCTGTTCTGGGACGAGTTCGGAGTGCGCTTCAACTTCATCGCCGTGGACTACTTGGTGTACTCCGATGAGGTGCTTAACAACTTGCTTGAGTCTTATCCCATCGGGTTGCTACTGCTCGGTCTCGGCGCAGTTAGCGCACTGCTGGGGGGGATGCTCCGTCGCCCCCTCATTGCGGCCTTGAATGCACCTCTACCGACGTGGTGCTCTCGTGGCATCGCCGTGGCTGGGTTGGGTTTTGCTGTAGTTCTGTCCGCAGTGGCGCTCAATCAAGACAGTCCCCGAGGGATGGGGGGGAACGCATACCGCCACGAGCTAGCGAGCAATGGTCCATATCAGTTCTTTGCGGCGTTCCGGAACAACGAGCTTGATTATCAGCAGTTCTACAGCACGCTGCCTGATGCCCAGATCGGCCAGCAGTTGCGCCAGGAGATGAGCGAGCCGACTGCACAATTCACTAGCGATGATCCGGTGGATATTCGCCGGCAGATCAACAATCCAGGAGCGCCACGTAAGCTCAATATTGTCCTGGTGACCATCGAGAGCCTGTCAGCCAAATACTTGGGCAGCTTCGGTGATCCGCGGGGGCTGACCCCGAACATGGATGAGCTGCGTAAGCAGAGCCTGTTCTTCAACAATTTCTACTCAACCGGTACCCGGACAGACCGAGGCCTTGAGGCCATCACGCTTTCCATACCGCCGACGCCAGGGCGTTCCATCGTGAAGCGCATTGGGCGTGAGAGTGGCTATGGCAGCCTCGGCCAGCAGCTTGCGTCTCAGGGTTACGACAGCGTCTTTGTTTATGGCGGTCGCGGCTACTTCGACAACATGAACGCTTTCTTCAGCGGGAACGGGTACCGCGTGGTCGATCAGAGCAGTGTTGATGAGGCCGACATCCACTTTAAAAATGCCTGGGGCATGGCGGACGAGGATCTTTATGCTCAAGCACTTCGCTTAGCTGATGCTGATCATGCAGCTAGCAAGCCGTTCCTGCTGCAACTGATGACCACCTCCAATCACCGTCCATACACATACCCGAGTGGTCGCATCGACATACCTGCTGGCGATGGGCGTGAGGGGGCGGTTAAGTACACCGACTGGGCTATCGGTAACTTCCTTGAGCAGGCCAGAAAGAAGCCCTGGTTCGACAACACCCTGTTCGTCTTTGTAGCTGACCACTGTGCAGGTAGCGCCGGCATGGAAGATCTCCCGGTGGCCAATTACCACATCCCATTGTTCCTATACGCCCCCAAGTGGCTTCCGGCTCGCGAGGATGGTCAGTTGGCTAGCCAGATTGACCTAGCTCCGACCCTCCTTGGTTTGCTGAACCTTGACTACACCTCCACGTTCTTTGGCCGCGATTTGCTTAAGAGCAATGCTGCGCAGCCTCGGGTTCTTATTGGCAACTATCAGCACCTGGGCCTTTTCGACGGCAAAAACCTGGCCATTCTCAGTCCGCAAAATCATATGCGCCGGCATGACGATGCCTTGGGCGAAAGCCGGGAGTATCAAGTGGATGCTCAGGATCCTCTGATGCAAAGGAACATCAGCTACTACCAGGCGGCGAGTCATGCTTTCCAAAACGGTCTATTGGCCTGGAAGCCGTTTGAAAAGCAGATGGAGGTGGGGCAGCAATGAACCAGCAGCGATATTCAGTCCGTTTTGATAGACGATGGTGGTACGGCATCCCTCTCTTTTTCATTGCCCTGCTTTTAGCTTTTGAACCGACCAGGTTGGACTTCGCAATCGCGGACCTCTTCTACGTCCATGGGTTGGGTTTCATAGGGCGACATAATGATTTTCTGGAGAACGTGCTGCACGATCGTGCGAAGCAGTTGGTGATAGCTGTTGGTGTCCTGGCGTTGATTGGCTTTGTGATAAGCCTGTTTCCGACTCGGCTGAGACCTTTGCGCCTGACATTGGGCTACTTGGTGCTGGCTATGGGGATATCAGGGGGCTTCGTTAGCCCGCTCAAGCAAGTGACCCAGATGCAATGCCCATGGAGCCTCGAGCAGTTCGGCGGAGTAGAGCATTTCTCGCCATTGCTAGGTGCACGAGCGGAGCCCGTAGAGAAGCCCGGGAACTGCTGGCCGGGAGGCCATGCTGCTGCAGGTTTTGCATTGTTTGCACTGTTCTTCGCTTTGCGAGATCGCCGCCCTAACGTCGCTCATGTTGCACTGATAGCTGCCACCAGCTTGGGGACTTTGTTTTCGTTGGTGCGTATGGCTCAGGGGGCTCACTTCTTCTCGCACAACTTATGGACAGCACTACTGTGCTGGCTCATCTGCCTCACTCTGTACGACTTGATGCTGTATCGCCCTCAGCCGATGGCTAGCACCGCGCCGGTCACTGAATTACGGTGACCTTGCTGCAGCCTGTGGTGGCAGTCGGAGCGACGTTCAATGTTCCCGGTAGAGGCCATGTTGAATAGCCAATTGTCGACTCCCTTCTATGCTCGGAGCGCTGGGGTAGAATCCGGTTAGCTACCCGCCGGCTGCGCATCGGGCAAGGATGACGGCCGGGCAGGGTGGTTCTTTGAGGGCTCATGTATCTAGGCGCTGAGAAAAACTCGGTTTTGACTGCGCGCAGCTGTATGTCTGGCATCTCAAACGCCTCATATAAGCTTTGTTCATCCGTATCAGCGCTATTCGGTATCGCATCCATGTGGGCGTGCCCAGCTATGTGCAGGACGTATGTCCTTGAGCTCCTCCGGAACATCAATTGGAAGCTCATACGGTCCGAGTAGCACTTCAATCTCGCGGACAGACTTCACGAATGGATCCAGATTGGTGCCCAGTCCTGTTTTGTGTGGAATCCACCAACTGATGATCAGCGGCTGCCCCACCTCGTCCTCCGTCAGCAGTACTTTCCAGAAGTACTCCGGCGTGGCGATCCCATGAGATTGCACGAAGTAGTCATTCTGCAGGTCTTGGGGGAGATCGCCGAACACGACCCCTGCAATAACCTGAACGGGGCGGATGTCGCGATAGCACTCGGTCAGAGTCTCGGTCATCCCCCAGGTATGTCTGTTGTGTGTGGCTAGCTGGGGAACGATGTTCGTCATCAGGTTGCTGGCATTCATGGCCTGGCGACTGTCATCGAAGTGATTGGCTGGGGCCAGATGTCCGCGATCGAATCCTGAGGGGGGCTTGTAGGTGTCTGCTGCGTGCTGACCTTTGCATCCCTCGGGCAGGCTACGGTCGACGCGGAAGTTATCAACCCGCTCAAGTGCCCCTTTGTCGGCGCCCACGAGATAGGTCACGCGGTGCGGCTCTCCTAACTGACAGTCATACATGATCTGAAAGCGACCATAGTCCAGCTCGGTGAGCGGCGCCCCAACGGTAAGTGCTACTGGGACAGGAGGCGGTAAGGGCTCATGCCGCACGCATGAGCCAAGCAGCAGGAGCAGGGGTAGTGCAAGTAGATGCCTCATTTCACTCTTCCTTGAGTATGGAGCTAGGGCGGATTGGAGTAGGTGTAGGAACTTAGCTTTGGATAGCTGGACAAGAAAGTCTCGTACCCTCACTACGGCACGGGAGCGCGTAGCGGGCTCTCGCCTCAAGTTTCCTGAGGCAAAAATTGCAGGCTACTACCAGATGTTTACCCGTGCAGCCCTTGCCCCCTCCAGCATGCCAGCGAAGCCTTTTGGGCTGCCGCTGGAGATCCTGCCGCAGGTTGATCCGCTAAGCCTCAAGCTGGGGGAGACTTTGCGCATCCAGGTACTGTTCGATGGCAAGCCGCTGGCCAAGGTGAAGGTTGTCGGCGACTACCTCAACGAAAGCGACAGTTCGGTGAAAACTGATGAGAAGGGTTATGCCCAGATCAAGGTGCGCAGCACGGGCTTGAACGTGGTTAAGGTCTCGCACAATGTCCAGCGAGAGGATAGGCGTGAGGTGGATGAGGACGGCTACGTTTCCACGCTCGCGTTCTCGTTACCGCAGGAGTAGTTCAGAACTGACTTGACCTGTGTCTACAGCATGGGCAATTCAGTTGCTCCCATCTTGATCCGCCAGTCGGAAGCCGATGCCATGCACTGTGTGTAGCAGCGGCTTCTCGAATGGCTTATCGATCACCTGGCGCAGCTGGTGGACATGGCTACGAAGGCTGTCGCTATCAGGCGCGTCATCGCCCCAAATTGCCTCCTCAAGTACTTCACGGCGCACCACATGTGGACTCTTTTGCATGAGAAGGGTCAGCAACTTGTGACCAACAGGGTTCAGCTTGAGGGGCTTGTCGGCGCGCGTCGCTTCTAGAGTATCGAGGTCATAGATCAGGTCGCTGACCTGCAGCTGACGTTTTCCTCCGCCAAGGCTGCGGCGCAACACTGCTTCAATGCGAGCCGCTAGCTCAGAGAGGGCGAAGGGCTTCACCAGATAGTCGTCTGCTCCGGATTGGAAGCCTTGTAGCCGGTCATCTAGTTGGTCGCGGGCGGTGAGCATTGGGTGCCCGCAGAATTCGGAAAAAATCGTACGCTAAGCCGCGCCATGTGCTTGCGCGCGAGCGCTCTCAAGAGGATGGTCCCTCGTACTTCCGAAAAGCGCGCCAAAGCACAACGTCATAGACGACCTTGAGTAGGCCGCAGGCCACCAGCGGCGCCGCCAGCCAGCCGGCGGCGAATAGGGCGCCGCCAATGGCGGGGCTCGCTATGGCATTGAGGCGCTTTACCGCACCGCCGTAGTTGTTTTCCCAGTGGCTGACGATCAGCTTCTCGGACAGGCCGGTGAGTTTGGCCGGATCGCATGAAAGAGGTTTCAGTTCGTAAGGCATCTTGGCTTCCTCAGCAAGGTGGATCGGAAACGGCGCGACGAAGGCTGACTCGATCAGGTTCAGCCTTGGTTCGGAAATACCAGCCACCCCGCCAATCCCGCCGCGAGGATCACGACGACGACGTTGAGCTTGTTCTTCCAGGCATAAAGGAATGCCAAGCCTGCGGCGAAAATCGACATGCCCACCGTCAACGATGGGACACGTTCAGCAGTGACCTGCGCCAAGTCGATGGTGGTTGCGCCGATCAGGCCGACTACCCCAGCCGCGACGCCGTCCAGAAAGGCGTGCAGCCGTTTGTTCTCCACGACCGCCTCCAGCCGGTCGTAGAAAATCAGCGAGAACGCAAAGGCCGGAAGAAAGACACCCACCGTCATGGCCACCGCCCCGATCGGCCCCCCCGCCACATAGCCGACGAACGTGGCGAAGATGATGAGGGGTGCCGGTAGCACACCGGACAGCGCCAGGCCGTCCAGGAACTGCCCATCCGTCATCCATCCGCGCCCGACGGCGTCGTTGCGAACGAACGGAATCGCTGTGTAGGCGCCGCCGAAGGTGAGCAAGCCGGCCTTCAGGCCCGACGCGAAGATGAGCAGCACCGAGGCCTGGCCCTGAACGACCGCTTCCACAAGCTTCGCTGTCGGTGCAGCCCACAAAGCCACGGCCGCGGCCAGCGCCACCGCCGCCAGTGTCACCAAGAGCGCTGAGGCCCGATGATTCAGCACGAGCAGGGCGTACACAAGGCCGCCCGCCGGCAGGGTGATCCAGAAGTCGACACGACCTATGGCTGCCAGCGCGCAAACGATGGCAATGACCCACAACCAGCGATCAAGCAGGATGTGCTCGCCGATACGGTGCACGGCGCGCACGATCAGGGCGATCACAGCCGCCTGCACGCCAAGGAACGCCGCGCCCAGCGCGGTACCCACGAATTCAATCTGGAAGTACAACCAGGACAGCGCGAACATCAGCAAGAATCCGGGAAGCATGAAACCGAGTCCCGCCAGCACGCCCCCCAGCCGCCCCTTTGCTCGGATGCCCAAATGAACGCATATTTCATGCGCTTCGGGTCCGGGCAGCACCTGCATCACCGCAAGCAGCTTGTTGAAGCGTTTGCTGGAGATCCAGCGTTCCTCGTCCACGAGCTCGCGGCGCAACATGTCGATCTGAGCCACAGGCCCGCCCCATGCGAGCAAGCCGAACTTGAGGAAGCGCGCGAAGAGCTGTGGGTAGCTCATGGGTGGAGGGACGGCTTCAGTCGTGGCATCCGTCGCCTTGCTCGGGCGATACGACTCTTCATTCGCAACGCTCATAGATCTTCTCCTTGTAGTTCAACAGTAACCAGTCAAATACGGAAGTTGGCCAACAAGCCGTCGAATACGGCCGAAGCCTGCGGCCAGCAGCAGGTCGTCTTGGGTGATGTCCCAGAAAGACGGACGGGCCGGGCGTGGTTGCGCGGCGGTCTGAGGACTGGTCGGGGCGTTCACGTTGTTTTGTCCTCGTAACTCTTCAATAGCCAATCAAAAATTTCGCACGCGCGGGCAAGCAGCGCGTCGTCATCGGGTTCCGATGCGCGCAAGCCGGCGAGCAGCGATTCGATGCCCAGCGCTTCTGCTACCGGCAGCCCGCCCAAATCCAGGCAATGCACGAGCTTGCCCAGGCGTACCAGTGCAGGGGCGGAATCAAGTCCGAAACTCGCCAGCAGCGTCTCGAAGGTGACCTTGGTGCCCACATGACTGAAGGCGGCGCCGTCGAAATCGAAGCCGAGCCAGCCATTGCGGCAGTCGGAGGGACTCGCCAGCCAGACGATGCGCGCGCTCGGGTCGATGAACCGCCGGATCAGCCAGGCCGAAGCGAGTCGGTCCACCCACGGGCGCGCCCGCGTGGCCCAGGTCCGACCCTGATAGTCGGCGCGGTTCAGCCGCGGAATATCCGTCTGCCGGGCGGTCGGCTCGTCGGGAGACATACGGCGGGTGATCGCGTCGCGCAGGTCGTCCAGCAGGCTCAAGGTCTGCCGCTGCGCCTCGCCGGGGAAGAAGTCGATGCGGTTCACCTGCTCGAAGCGGCGCACGAGCGGCTGGAGCTTGCGCATGGCATCGGCGCCGTCCGGGGATGCCAGGTTACGCCCGAGCGCTTTGATCTCCTCGGCGATGCTGGCGTACTCCTCGCCCCGGTCGAACAGGGCGCGTAGCGCGGCCTTCTGAGCTTCGTCACACCCCGACAGTCGATAGACCTGGCCGCTGCCCCCGACTTCCACCGCCTGCGCCGCCACTTCGCCCAGCGTCGCCGCACTGTCCGCCGAGTCGGGCAGCAGATAGACCCCGTCGCGCAGCGTTGCGCAGCCCTGCGCTTTGACAGAACGCCAGACGCGCATGCGGCCGGTCGATGCCTTGGTGGGCAGGCTGACGAATAGGGCAAGAAAGCTCAAGCACGGGCTCCTTCGTCAAAAAGATGATTAATGTTACAAATACTACAATAAGTTATATCTAATACACAACTCATGTCGGAGCGTCAATTTAAGGCATACCCTAACTGGATGTCAGGAATGGCCACGCTGCGCCGTCAGGGGTCGTCTCAGAAAACGGAAAATAAAGCACGCTAAGCGTGCGTGGAGGCTGGCACCCAGCGGTACAGCGTCGGAATGGACACGCCGAGGTTCTTGGCCACGTCCTTGGGCGGCACCCCGCTGGCCAGCAGCTTCTTGGCCGACTCGATCTTGCTGTCGGTCATCTTCGGCTTGCGGCCGCCTTTGCGGCCGAGCTGCTTGGCGACTTCCAGCCCGGCGCGGGTGCGCTCGACGGTCAGCTCGCGCTCCATTTCGGCAAGGCTCGCCATGACGTGGAAGAAGAACCGCCCGGATGGTGTGCCGGTGTCGATGGAGTCGGTGAGGCTCCTGAACTGGACACCGTGCTTGTGCAGATCGCCGACCAGATCGACCAGTTGCTTGACCGACCGGCCCAGCCGGTCGAGCTTCCAGACGACCAAAGTATCGCCTTCGCGCAGCATTTCGAGCGTCTTGGCCAAGCCAGGCCGGTCTGCCCGCGTGCCACTCACCTTGTCCTCGAAGACCTTTTTACATCCGGCCTTGCTCAAGGCTTCGCGTTGCAGCTCCAGGTTCTGATCCTGCGTCGAGACGCGCGCATAGCCAATCAACATGGCTTGTCTCGCGCCCGGTCGATGCGTTCCTGCATCGCCTGCATCACTTCTTCGTGGGTGTACGATCTGGCGTTGGCGTCGGTGGCTTGCCGCAGGGCTTCCTCAACCTCGCGCGTCATCCGCTCGTAATCCTCCGGCCACAGCGCTTGCTCCATGCGCAGCGACGCCTGACCCAGCAGGTGCAGCAGGCTGAACAGCCGCATGTCGTTGGTGGCGACGATGCGCTCCCGAATCTGCTCCTGAATAGCTTCGCTAGCCCGATGCGCTTGTGGTGTGGCAGTCCCCTCGTAGTCAGCGGGGAATTCCGCTTCCTCGGCAATCCTTGCCCAGGCGCTGGCCAGCGCCTCGATGGTTGACGTGCTCATTTCCGCCGCTCCTGTGCTCTTTGGCGAATCAACCGGCCAAGGGGCCTCGACGCGAAAACCAGCAGCATCACGCCTATCGGATACCAGGTCGAGAAGACCACCAAGGCATCGAAGGCTGGCCGTCCGGTGTTGGTAGGCAGTACGGCGGTCACAGCCATCAACCCGCCGACCGTCCAGATGATGCGCCACACGTAGGGCATCACGCGGGGCACGTAGCCGTCATCGAAAGCGGTCTGGTAGTAGCGGCGCAGGCCGCGCTCGGCAAGCGCCTGGCGCTGCCGCTCCGACAGCGCATCCGTCCGGCCATACCAGCGCCGGAATGGTGGACAGCGCAGCAGCAAAGGGGTGAAGAGGATCATCACCGCCACGATCGCGACACCCCACGCCATGACGGCGCCGGCATCGGGCCGCTTGGCGTTCTCGATCACGGGCGCGAAGACGCCCGGAGCACCGATCATCCAGAACAGCGCAATGTGCTGATGGAAGGAGAGCTTCATTTGCTCATCCACTTGCGCAGCAGGCGCTTTTTCAGGGAGGCGCGTTCTTGCGGGTTGCGTCCCTTGTGATTGGCGATGCGATCCGCCGTGGCGGCCTGGCGCTTGACGGGCCAGTAGGAGCGGCCATCCTTGCCCATCGACCAGACGCTGCTGGCCTGGTTTTCCAGCAGGGGCAGATGGGCGCTCAGGGCTTCGGGCGACGCGCTGGTCAGCGCCGTGCGCTCACGGGTGCGCCAGCGCTGATGCCAGAGCTTCTTGTCCTCGCGCTCGCTGCCGCAGGTCGTGTGCCCGACGATGGGTGTTTTGCGGCGGCTGCGGCTCATAACGTAGTGGTCTCCAAGAACATTCAGGACTGATCCCAGGCGTCGATGGTCAAGACCTGATCGGCAGGACAGGCGGCTACGCGGTCGGGAACTGGATGGTGTTCAGTCTCATGCCGACCCCATTCGATTGATCGCGTCGCTTGCGGCACGCTGCGACGCAAGGAGGTTTGCGACCTGGTTTAGCAGCCGTGTCCGCTGCATGTCTGTTACCTATCTCCCCGACCGCTCATTGGACCAACTCCAGAGATTGGGCTCTATCGCTCAGCCAATACGAAACCGGCATTGGCTGATGCCACAACCGAGACGAACACAAATGGCTCGGTACCTGTATTTCGCGCCCCGTGCACTTGGCCCGGTCTTGCCACGGCTATCTCACCTTCCCTGAGGGCACGAACAATCCCATTGCCCTGAAAGTAATCAGCCATTCCCGACAAAACAGTCCACGTGTCTTGGCCGTGAGGATGAATGTGAGCCGCAATTTCCTGCCCGGGATGGACATGCCAAACCACGATAATTGAGTCTCGGGTTTCAAGCACAACGGAACGAATAGGCTCGCCTTCGGACGGCTGAACATACTCGGCTACAGAAAATATTCTCGATTCAACAGTCATCGGAGATCCCTCTTTCACAGTGCCCCCAGACAGGCTGGATATGAGTTCTAACTCGAATTTGAACGGGAGGCTGGTCGTGCGGTCGTGCAGTTGCCGATGAGCGTGTCGGCTGCTGCCTCCTTGCCCACCAGCGAACTCACGTCCGTTGCGGCCATCCAGAAGGTCTTGCCCGAGCGCGGCTCATAGGTCGCGGGATCGAACACGCCAGAGGGGCCGAACATCGGCGGCTTGATTGGTCATGGCTCCATGCCTTTGTCGTTACGGTCTTCATCGTCGGCATCCTGACGCACGGCGGGCAATTGCTGGAGCAACGCCGGCAGCCATTCCTGTACCGTCTCCCACACCACATCGAGGTTGATGTCGAAATAGCCGTGAGCCATGCGATTACGCATATTGCGCATGCTGCGCCACGGCACGTCGGCATGCGCCTGGGTGAACTCGACGTAGCCATCCATCACCTTTGTGGCCGCCTCGCCGATGACGATCAGGCTCATGATGACGGCCTGCTGGGTGCGCTTGTCGGCCAAGAAGTCGTCCTTGGCCATCCCTTCCACGAAGCTGCGCGCATCGGTTGCGGCCTGCTGAATGTGGTCGAGGTAATCGGGCAGGCGGTTCTCGCTCATATCGGTTGCGCCTCCGCGAGCACCTTGGCCCGGAACTTCGGCGGCAGGTCGCCGGGAGTCAGCAGATCGACGTCAACGCCGAGCAGCGATTTCAGTTCTTCTTCCAAATCGCCCAAGTCCAACAACGTGGCACCGGGCAGCGCATCGACCAACAGGTCGAGGTCGCTGCCATCCCGGTCGGTGCCATGCAGCACCGAGCCGAAGACGCGCGGGTTCGCGGCGCGAAAGCGGCCTACCGCTTCACGCACTGCGCTTCGCTTCATGTCAAGCACAACAGACGGTCGCATGGGCATCCTTTCTTATCGAAACTCGTTGAGATGATATGCAATCAAGAATAGAATTTCAAGAACTATTTTCGAGAATCGCAATGCCTTGATTCCCGTGCCGCGCCTGTCACTTTCAGAAGGCGACAGCACGAAATATCAAAAGTCGACCGCACGGTCTTTTCTGACGTTGGAGTCGCCTCAGAAAACGGAAAATAAAGCACGCTAAGGCGTAGTTCCCTCGGGCTACACCGCGTCCGCACTGCGCGGTTCTTTCTTCCCTTGCAGTGACGCAATCAGCGGGCAGGAAACGTTCCCCTTCCGCGCATGGCAGGCGCACACCAAATCAGACAGCACGGCCTCCATGCGCGCCAGGTCAGCCATCCTCTCGCGCACGTCCTTGAGCTTGTGCTCGGCCAGGCTGCTGGCTTCCTCGCAATGGGTGCCATCCTCCAGCCGCAGCAGCTCGGCGATCTCATCCAGGCTGAAGCCCAACCGCTGGGCTGATTTCACGAAGCGCACCCGCGTTACATCCGTCTCGCCATAGCGGCGAATGCTGCCGTAAGGCTTGTCCGGTTCCGGGAGCAAGCCCTTGCGCTGATAGAACCGGATGGTCTCCACATTGACCCCGGCCGTCCTGGCGAAAACGCCAATGGTCAGGTTCTCCAAATTGTTTTCCATATCGCTTGACTCCGTACATAACTACGGAAGTAAGCTTAAGCTATCCAATTCAGATTCGAAAGGACAAACGTATGTCTGAACCTCAAAACGGGCGCGGCGCGCTCTTCACTGGCGGGCTGGCCGCCATCCTCGCCTCGGCTTGCTGCCTCGGGCCGCTGGTTCTGATCGCCTTGGGGTTCAGCGGCGCTTGGATCGGCAACTTGACGGTGTTGGAACCCTATCGCCCCATCTTTATCGGCGTGGCGCTGGTGGCGTTGTTCTTCGCCTGGCGGCGCATCTACCGGCCGTCAGCCGCCTGCAAACCGGGTGAGGTTTGCGCGATTCCCCAAGTGCGAGCTACTTACAAGCTCATTTTCTGGGGCGTGGCCGTGCTGGTTTTGGTCGCGCTCGGATTTCCCTACGTCGTGCCATTTTTCTATTGATCACAGGAGTTCACCATGAAAAAGCTGCTTTCCGCCCTTGCCCTCGCTGCCGTTGTTGCCCCCGTGTGGGCCGCCACCCAGACCGTTACGCTGTCCGTACCGGGCATGACCTGCTCGGCCTGTCCGATCACTGTCAAGAAGGCGATTTCCAAGGTCGATGGCGTCAGTAAAGTTGACGTGACCTTCGAGACGCGCGAAGCGGTGGTCACCTTCGATGATGCCAAGACCAGCGTGCAGAAACTGACCAAGGCTACCGAGGATGCGGGCTACCCATCATCAGTCAAGAACTGATCATGAAAGACCCGAAGACACTGCTGCGGGTCAGCATCATTGGCACAACCCTCGTGGCGCTGTGTTGCTTCACCCCTGTTCTGGTCATTTTGCTCGGTGTGGTCGGCTTGTCCGCGCTGACCGGCTATCTGGACTATGTGCTGCTGCCTGCGCTGGCGATTTTCATCGGCTTGACCATCTACGCCATCCAACGAAAACGCCAAGCCGATGCCTGCTGCACCCCGAAATTCAATGGAGTAAAAAAATGACCGAAATCACCGTGAATGGCATGACCTGCACATCCTGCGCCACCCATGTCAAAGATGCTTTGGAAAAGATTCCCGGCGTGAATGCCGCTGTGGTGTCCTATCCAGAAAGCCGCGCGCAAGTCATGGCAGACACCGCCGTGAGCCACAACCAACTGCTGGCCGCCATCGCCGCATTGGGTTATCAAGGCTCGATCCGGGTTGGTGATTTCAAAGATGAACCAAAAATCCGTGATGCACTTGAGGGCGCCGGTTTGCATATCGCCATCATTGGCAGCGGCGGGGCCGCGATGGCGGCGGCGCTGAAGGCCGTCGAGCAAGGCGCGACGGTCACGCTGATCGAACGCGGCACCATCGGCGGCACCTGCGTCAATATCGGCTGTGTGCCGTCCAAGATCATGATCCGCGCTGCCCATATTGCCCATCTGCGCCGGGAAAGTCCGTTCGACGGCGGTATTGCGGCAACTGTGCCTGCGATTGACCGCAGCAAACTGCTGGCCCAGCAGCAGGCCCGTGTCGATGAACTGCGGCACGCCAAATACGAAGGCATCCTGGACGGCAATCCAGCCATCACCGTTTTGCACGGTGAAGCGCGTTTCAAGGACGACCAGAGCCTGGTCGTCCGTTTGAACGAGGGGTTTGGGGAGCAATGGAACCAAAAACCAACGTAAGCTCTGAATCCCACCGTAAAGGGGCTTTCCGATCTCCAGCTCACCCGCCAGGCATTACTCTCTGATCAGTGCCTCGATGATCGGGCAGATCGTTCCGCCGTCTCCCGCATCACATTGCTGCACCAGTTCGCCTAACAGTTGCTGCATGACGACCAAGTCGGCCATCTTCTGCTCGATCAACGCGAGCTTGCGTGCAGCCCGTGCTCGCGTTTCGGCACAGGCGCACGACTCATCCAGCGTCAGCAGTCCACCGACTTCCGAGAGCGTGAAACCCAGCGCCTGAGCCCGCTTGATGAAACGCAGTCGCTTCACCATGTCCACCGGATAGCGCCGATGGCCACCCAAGGGTTTGGCTGGTTCATCCAGCAGCCCGCGTCGCTGGTAGTAGCGGATCGTCTCGACGTTCACCCCGGCGGCGTCTGCCAGCTTGCCAATGGTCAGCTCTGTGGCCATCACTTTCTCCTTGATTCCGTACTTTGGTACGGAGTTTAGAATAGCACCTAGGCAATCAGGCTCAGGAGATGGGAATGGGGATGCAACTCACCGGGAAAGGCTCGCTGGTCGCGAGTTCGCTGACCGCCATCGGTGCGTCGGTGTGCTGTGTCGGGCCACTGGTGCTGTTGGCACTCGGTGTCGGCGGTACGTGGGTGGGCGCTCTGACCATGATGGAGCCACTACGCCCCCTCTTCATCGGGTTGACTCTACTGTTCCTGGGATTGGCATTCCGCAAGCTCTACCTGGTGCCACAGGTTTGTACGCCAGGTACACCCTGCGCCGATCCGCGCACGCTCGTGCGACAGCGACTCGTGTTCTGGATCGTCAGCGTGCTGCTGCTCGGCCTATTGGCCGTGCCGTGGCTCGCCCCGCTGTTCTACTGAAGGAGATTAACCATGCGCAAACTGCTGATCGCCGTGCTTTTCGCCTTGCCCTTCGTGGCGCTGGCGGCTCCCCCGAAAACCGTCACGCTCGACGTGCAGAACATGACGTGCGGACTCTGTCCGATCACGGTCAAGAAGTCGCTGGAGAAGGTGTCCGGCGTGAGTGACGTCCAGGTCAATTTCGACCAGAAGACGGCGACCGTCACCTACGATCCCGATAAGGCCCAGCCCGAGGCACTGACTGAGGCGACCGCGAACGCGGGATACCCCTCCACAGTGCAGAAGTGAGGTCACGATGAGCGCCATTGTCCTTGAGTCCGTGCTGACTTGCCCGCGCTGCGGCTTCGCCAAGCCGGAAACCATGCCCACGGACGCCTGCCAGTTCTATTACGAGTGCAGCAACTGCAAGGCGCTGCTGCGCCCCAACCCAGGGGATTGCTGCGTTTTCTGTTCGTTCGGCTCGGTGAAGTGCCCGCCGATCCAGCAGCAGCTTGGGTGTTGCTCATAGCGTTTAGGGGGATCACAGGTCGTCGTCTGGATTACGCAGTGGCCGCAGCTCGCCGCGCGCAACTTCTTCCGGTACCGCAAAGGAATACCGCCCGAGCATGTTGATGTGCTCGTAGATCAGCGGCGATAGCCGGGCCAAATCCTCTTCCAGCACTGGATAGCCGTGCTGCTTGAGCCGTTCCACGGCCGCCGTCATGTAGAGGGTGTTCCACAGCACGATGATGTTCACCACCAGGCCCAGAGCACCGAGCTGGTCTTCCTGGCCTTCGCGGTAGCGCTGGCGGAGCTCGCCGCGTTTGCCGTGGAACACGGCGCGGGCCAGGCTGTGCCGGCCTTCGCCTCGGTTCAACTAGGTCAGGGTGGCGCGGCGCTTGGACTCGTCGTCGATATAGGTCAACGTGTGCAGAGTCTTTTCGATCCGCCCGAATTCGGCCAGCGCCTGGGCCAGCCGGGTGGGTCTATCTCCCGTTTGCAGCGTGCGCATGATGCCAGTCGCCGGCACCCGGCCGAGTTTGAGCGAGCCGGCCAGGCGCAGCAGGTCGTCCCAGTGCTCGGCGATCAGGTCGAGTTTGACCGACTGGCGGGCCAGCCCGTTGAGCTTGCCGTAGTCCGCGTCCGGGCGCGTGCGCCAGAAGCGGGTACCGCCGACATCGGCCAGCCGCGGACTGAAGTGGTAGCCAAGTAGGCGGAAGAGCCCGAACACCACATCGCTGTAGGCCCCGGTGTCGGTCATGATTTGCGTCGGCTGCAACTCGGTCTGCTGTTCCAGCACGACCGCCAGCAACACCAGGCTGTCGCGCAGCGTGCCGGGCACGGTGATGGCGTTGAGGCCGGAGAATTGGTCGGAAATCAGGTTGTACCAGGTGACACCCCGGCCGGTGCCGAAATACTTCGGATTGGGGCCGGCATGCACGGTGCGCACCGGTACGACGAAGCGCATGCCATCGGCGGAGGCGACCTCGCCGCCACCCCAGACTTGGGCCAGTTCCAGTTGGCTTTGCGCTCCGACCAGGATGGCGTTAGCCGCTGACAGGGTGTCGTCGCGGATATAATTCTGGCTGACCCAGGACAGCCGGTCACGGCGCAGCGCCGGGTTGTCGGTGCGGATCAAGGGCTCCAGGCCGGTGTTGCAGGCCCCGCCCAACAGCACCGCGCAGAGGCTGGTGACCAGGTTGTCGGCGCGTGCATTGCGTTCGGAGACATGGGTGAAGGCCTCGGAAAAGCCAGTGCGGGCGGCGATTTCCAAGAGGATTTCCGGCAGATCGACACGCGGCATCAGGTCAGACACGGCCGCCCGCAGTTGCAGCAACGAGCAGGGCTCGTCCAGCTTGTCCAGCGCCCCGAGCGACAGTTCGGTCTTGCCCTCGGTGTTCTCGCTCAGTTGAATCGCCGGGTTGTCGGGCAGGCGCGCGGCTACTGCCAGCCAGGTTGCATCCAGCTCGACGGACAAGGCGTCCAGGGTGGTTTTGGCGTCGATGGTCAGGCCCAGTGACCGGCAGATGATCGGTCGCGCCGCCAGCCATTCGGCACCGTCGAGCAGGCCAAGACGCGGGTCGGCATAGCGCCAACTGGGCGAGACGAAGACATCGCGGCGGCGCAGGGCCGTGCGCAGCGCATCGAGCGTGCAGAACACATAGGCACCCATGTCGAGGGAGCCATCTTCGCGGGTGATGTGCTTCTGCCAAGCCTTGGCCACGATCTCCTGCGGCGCGTCATCCTCTGGCTTCCGGCGCGGCAGGTTCAGTTGCAGCCACTCCAGACTAGCCGCCACGCCCTTGCCGGCCGGGCTGAAGCCGAAGCGGATGTGCTTGAGCAGGTCGGGCAGGAAGCGGCGCACGCTGCGGTAGCGCGCTTCCAATGCAAGAAAATAGACGTCATCTACCGGGCGGATCAGCGCGTTGACCTCTTCCAGGGCCTTTTCCAGGGTGGTCCTCGGCAGGTCGTTGAACAGCCGGGCGCGCACGTTGTCATCGCTGATCGAGCTGTCCAGCACGACCTTGCACGCGGCGGCGAGCGTCGCGGCCGACCGATCCAGGTCTTTCAGGCTGCGCATGCGGGCTTTCTTGTCGGCCTTCTCCGCGTTGCTGAACAGGTCGCGCAGCAAGGCCTCCAGGACTTCCAGTGCGTCGTCGTGCGCAGTCGCCTCCAGGCAGAGTGCGAAGGCCACCAGTGTCGCCATCCGCCGCGACGCCGGCAGCCGATTAATCGCGGTGACCTTGGCCGTGTTGGCGAAGCGGGCCAGGGCGGCGATACGGCTGGGAGGGATGTGCGCCGCCGCCGGCAAGGTGATGCCGATGCCGCGCACGTCATCGAGCCGGCGCAGTGCCCGAATCAACGCGGGGCCACTGACCATGACCGGGCCGGAGCGCAATTGATCCAGCCGGGAGCTGCGGTTGCCTTCGGCCACCGTCAGCAAGTCTTGCAGTTGCAATCGCTGTTCCTCAGTCACGCTGCGGCCCAGCGTAAACCAGAGGCGTTCTTCGACCCGACTGCGCAACTGGGCGATAAAGCGCTCTAGTTGAGACACACCAGGCAGGAGGACTTTCTGTGTGAACAGCCACGAGGTGGCTCGCTCAAACAGCACTCCCGGCCGGTCGGTGCCCGTCCAGCAGAGGGCATACAGCCAGCGGCTCAAGCGAAAGCCGATGCCCGGATCGGTGAAATGACGATAGCCAAAGCGGTTCTGAATATCGGTGGCATGTATCCAGCGGCGATGATCGCTATAGCGCTGGAGGCAGTCGGGGTCTGGAATCGCCAGTTGTCGGCAAAGCACCTGCAGGACTTCCACCGGCACGGCGGCGGGCTTGTCCGGCAGAACGCCAACGAAGCGGACGGTGGTCAGCAGAACGGCATAACCCAGACGGTTATGGTTACCCCGCAGCACCTGGATGGCTTCACGGTCTTCATCGCTCAGGTGGAAGTAACGTTCCAGCTCTTCACGGCTGGGCGAATCAACATAGCGGCCAAAACCGTCGCGTTGCTCTTGAGTCAGAAAACCGACCGGCATTGATCACAGCACCTCGACGCAGAACACGGCGGGCGTGACGATCCGCGTGCGTTCGATGTGCCCGCGTTGCAGCAGGCCGGCGCGGCGATCACCGGTTACCAGGTAGTCCGCATCGCCCGCCAAGGCCATGGCCAGCAAAAACGAGTCATCCGGATCATCGGCTTCGACCTCGATGGTCAGGCGCTCCAGTACCACAGCCCGTTGCAGGTTATTGATCATGGCGCCCACCTTGGCGGGCTGTAGGATGGCCTGAAGCTTGGGATAGCGGCTGGCTCGACGAATTTCATCGAGTTGCATCCGCGAGGTCACCACCTCGAAACGCGCCGCCCGCCAGGCACGGTAGATCGCATCGGGCGCGCCATGTGGCGAGATCAGGGCGCTGAACAGGATGTTGGTATCCAACACGACCCGCATCAGCGCTTACGTGCCCAGTCGAGCGCTTCGTCAACCGCGTTGGTCAATTCTGCCTCACTCAGATGGGCGTTAGCGGCCTTGGCCTGCTCAGCGCTCAGCTCCAGGATGTGTGCCCGTACCGCTTCTTCGATGAAGCGCGACAGGTCGCCCTTACGGCCGCCGCCCTGGCTGGCCAGAAACATCCGAAGCGACTGGTCGGTGTCGGCCGAGACGGCGACATTCCAGCGAATGGTATTCATAGCGTTCTCCGCTAATAGGTGTTTGTGTGTTTATACGCCAATCACAAAGGGCGATGCAATGGTTCGACAAAACGAAGGTTTTGCCGAACTCTATCGAGGAATGGCTCGGTTCGTTAAGCTCCCCGCGCTACGGTTCAAATAACTGGTACGCTTAATCAAAGTTCAACTATTACTAACGTAGTCGAGTAAACAGTACTTTTGATGAAGATCGGTTATGCGCGAGTGAGCACTCGGGATCAGAAAGCCGACCTACAAGTCGATGCCCTGAAACAGGCCGGGTGCGAACGCATCTACCAAGACATCGCCAGCGGCGCGAAAAGCGCCCGGCCGGAGTTGGACAAACTGCTGGCCAACGTGCGGCCGGGTGATGCCGTGGTGATCTGGAAGCTGGATCGCCTTGGGCGTTCCCTCAAGCACCTGGTCGAGTTGGTCGGCGAGCTGGCAGAGCGCAAGGTCGGCTTACAGAGCCTGAATGACCCCATCGACACCACCCACGCCCAAGGCCGCCTGGTGTTCAACCTGTTCGCCTCGCTGGCGGAGTTCGAGCGCGAGCTGATCCGCGAGCGGACTCAGGCGGGTCTGTCGGCCGCACGGGCGCGTGGCCGGATCGGTGGCCGTCCCAAGGGCCTGCCAGCCAAGGCTGAGGCCACCGCCATGGCGGCCGAAACCCTCTACCGCGAAGGTCGCCTGAGCGTCAGCGCGATCGGCGAGAAGCTGCACATCTCCAAGAGCACGCTGTACAGCTACCTGCGCCACCGTGGTGTCGAGATCGGCGCGTACCAGAAGAGCGCCAGGTCACGCGACCAGCAGCCTTCGGCCGCGTCGCCGGCAGAGCCGCCCGCCGCCGAGCGGGTGGCCACCGTCACCCTGCGCCTCGCGGTGGTGAATAACAGCAAGTTCGTGCGCGGCCGGAAGCGGGCCACGGAGAACATTGAGCGCTACTGCCTGGAGCCCTATGGCATGAAGCGGCTGGATGCCGGCCACTATGAGTTGACCATTCCGTATCGGAGCGACGATGAGCTGGACAAGAGCGTGCATGACCTGCTGACCGAGATCAGCCAGGAGGCCGACATGCGCAACTGTTTTGTCGAGATGGGCGCCTGGGAAGAAGACACCGAAAAGCGTTGGTAGGGCTTACGTTGGTTTTTGGTTCCATTGCTCCCCAAACCCCAGGTACTGTAGAATAGAAGAGTGAGCACTTGATTTGCTGGTGCTTTCAAACAACGGTGTTGTTTTTTTAACAGCCGAACTGGAAAGGGAGGCTGAGCTGCTCAGTGATCACTTTATCCGTTGGCTGATTTACGCCGGCATGTTCGCTACAGGCACTGAACGACAACGCAGATGGTATGGTCTGTGCGTTCTGACTCGTCAAGGATCGGCCAATGGATCGTTTGTCTAATTTGCTCTCGCGGTTCGGCGTGCGGGCCAATCTGTTCTATGACGGCGACCTATGCGGCTCTGCATCTTACGATGGCGCCGAGCGGCGAGGTTATATCCATCTGCTTCAGGCCGGCAGCGTGACGTTGCTTGGTCCCGATCGCAAGGATTTGCAGCTCACTCGCCCTAGCTTGATTTTTATGCCACGCCCCGCCAAGCATCAATTGTTTGCGGGTGAGTCCGATGGCGCAAAGTTGTTGTGTGCTTCCATGGAGTTTGAGGGCGGAATTGATAATCCTTTGTCGGCTTCATTACCGGACTGTTTGGTGCTCGCACTCGATGATCTGCCCATGCTGGCAGACACGTTGGAGTGGATGTTTGCCGAGGCGGCAAATGTGCATTGTGGAAGGGAAGCCGCGCTTGAGCGCTTATTTGAGCTCCTAATCATTCTGTTGCTCCGTTACCTGCTCGATCATCACCAGTTGCGCACCGGAATGATGGCTGGACTGGCCGACATGCGGCTTGCCCGATCGCTTTTACAGATGCACAACTCCCCGGAACATGCCTGGTCAATAGCAGAGCTGGCCAGTGAGTCAAATATGTCACGCGCTGCGTATGCCGTGCATTTCAAGAGTGTCATCGGACAGACGCCTGCTGATTATTTGTTGAGTTGGCGAGTTAGCCTGGCTCAGAAGCTGATGCGAGAAGGGCGCTCGATTACGCTGATTGCAGCTCAAGTCGGCTACGAAAGTCCTTCGGCGCTGTCTCGCGCATTTAGACGCAAGACGGGGTTGAGCCCTCGTGACTGGTTGAAAGATCTGGCGGGGGAAAATGATGGCAAAAAGGCCTAAGGCATTACTGCCTTAAGCCATTGAAAAAATTATGCATTAATTTTACGTTTTTCCAGTTCAACCAGCGAATGGCCTGCCACAAATATCGAAACAGCAAGCAACCCTAAGTCTTTAAGCAGAAACTGACCTGGCGCAACGGAAATCGCCGGAAACCCTAAACTAGGCTCAATGACGCCCGGAGTGGAAAACATAAAGCTAAGGGTTGTGAAGAACAGGCCTGCAGACAGAGCGCCTCCTACCACGGATAGTTTGGGCGACAGCATGCGGCCTGCGATCAGAGTGCCGATCGAAATCTCTAGTATGCCGAGCAGGCTGGAGAACATGTCGACCGAAAAAATGCTATACACCCATCCCAAAAGCGGGCTGTTGCTCACCAGTGGAACCAGGCCCTCGGCCTCGTAGTGGGTAAATTTCATGCCGCCGAACCAGAAGTAAATAATAGCGAGAGCCAAGTACGCGCCATAGATACCTAGCCCCATAGTTTTGGTTCCAAGCGTTAAGTGGGCCTGTACGCTGGACTTCGAGTTTTCAATGCCTATGGTTTTCATGTCTGAGCTTCCAGTAGTGAGTGAGAGTGTGTTGGCTGCCGAACGCCGTATGCGTTGGCGATGAGATGATTATGGCTGGCATCTCTAATCAAGAGGCATCAGAAAGTATTGATTTCAGTGCAGATCGTCTTGGGCGGTGCAATTCGCGATGAAGGGATCGCCGTGGAGAGCGATGAGTGCACTATTTCGATAAAGGAGTCGTTTTACATAGGTCGATGAAGCGCGTTGCGGCATCGCCTACTGTCATTTCTCAAATCTGACTATGGGGCTTGGGGCGAAGGGCGGCACTGACTAGGCTTAGAACAGCTACCAACTAGCCGCGCGGCCGCGATGCACAAAGAATGGTAACTGAGCCGTGAGTGCGGTGGGCGCCCGCATTTATTTCCAAACCCTACAGATACATCGATCTTCGACTTCAACCGGGCAGATAGCTGTTGCAGCAAGCCTATCAATCGACTTTGACGTGTTAAAGAGGATAGGTTTTCCAGGGTTGGGGAACAGCATGCCCTGCAGAACGACACACGTCACTTTTGTTAAATTAATAAGCTAGCTACCTATTGGGCATAACCTTGCAATTTGCTTCAATTTACGCACATGCACTTGCGACCTCAAAATGCAACGTAAGCCCCGAATATCTCCATTATTGTCGCCGCCAGCCTTAGTTACAGCTGCTATGATGAATGAGATCGAAAACTGAAATCCCCCACTAGAATTGTTGACTGGAGTCAAAATGAATAAAAAGCGGCCGGTTAATCTTGATATTCGAACCATTCAGCTTCCTCTCACGGCGCTTACATCGATTCTGCACCGGATTTCAGGAATTATGCTCTTTATTTTTCTGGGACTGATACTGTATATGCTGAGCAAATCGTTGGAGTCAGAAAAGGGTTTTAATGAAGTCAAGGAGATTTTTTCTTCACCTTTCGGCAAAGTTAGTTTCTGGTTGGTATACTCTTCATTTATTTATCATCTCGTAGCCGGAATTCGACACCTAGTTATGGATGTGGGTGTTGGTCATACTTTGAAAGGCAGCAATCGCGCCTCTACTATTGTTTTAGTAGTGTCGGGTGTTTTAATGGTTGCTGGCGCCGTATGGATTTGGTAGCTGTGGAGTCGTAATGCGTATTTACAAGGACTAAAAGCGTCCTTTAAAGCTAACTTACGAAAGTATTTATAATCGACGGTTCACGCTTAAACGGTTGAATCCTTTCGGGCTTCCGAATAGCTGTTAGCTGAAAGCTATCATGAGCTAAGTTTTCTGTGCATCATCAAATGTGTTAATGGGAGCGCCATAGTACTAGGTACAAATATGGCTCTAGGACAATGTTAGATGTTTTGGATTTTGAGGCGGATCGCTCTTATCGAAGATCGTCTAATTCGCTCTGAAGCGCAGGTTTTTTGAAACTATCACCTGGTTGGCACACTGTGCGAATCAACATCAGATATGAGAAAGCCAATCAGGTGAACACTACCCTCGAGGGCTCATCTGTCCAGTTAAAGCCTCGAGTCTTTCTGGGTGCGCAAAAGACAAGAAGGTTATATGGGAAAATTATGAGGCCTGGATACCATGCGTCATGGGCGTGCCGATGCTGTGAGTGACAGAGCGAGAAGCAAGTGAAAGTCCCTGAAGTAGGGGCGGGATGCGCCCGAGTGGCATTTTTTGTCTTAAGGTAGATCGCGTAGCTGTTCTTCAGAATAATCTTCAGAGCGTTGACGACAGCCATCGCTGTGCATTCCTCAAGAATAGAATGTGTCGGAAGGGTGGCGTCATTGGTGTTAGTCATCGCTTAGGATTTCTCAATCTGGCTTACACGGGCGCCTGTACCGATATCCCCGCGGATGGCGACGTATCGATGTTGAATTCCTCGCCAGACGAAGTGCAATGAGCTGCGGCTATAGGCTTGCGCAGCCTTAGATAGCCGGCCGTCGCAGGCGCGCCGGTTGGCCGGGATCTTCTTCTGCCCGTCAGGTGTCCGGTCGGAACTCCAGCACGAACGCTACGACCTTTTCGGCGGACATTTCGCACGGCTTCAACAATGTCCTATCTGATGTAACGCGGAAGAGGTTGAAGCTGACAATGTCAGTCCCGTCCAACTCCCTGGCGAACAGACTGTTGCGACGTCCGTCCCCAGATCGCCGGACGATCAAGCTGAAACGCCGGCCTTCATAAGTCCCTTCTCTGTATCCCTCCGCAAGCTTCGCGAAAGCGGCATCGAACTCGGAATGCTCCATGTCATCCATCCTTATTGATAGAACAGAGGCGCGGCGGGTGCGAGACCGCCAGTGCCGGGTCGCGCTAAGGTGCCGGGCAGATTCCTGCAGCCGACGAGGCCCGGGGTGGGCAGGATAATTGAGATGTCGGCGCCCGCATGGCTATCAGCGAAGTCGTCCGTCCAGTCTGCTAGGCAACGTCCACGCCTTTCCAGAAAGCGATGTAATCCCGGATACCCTCGGCATCCGGAGTGGGGGCGGGATAGGTCCAAGCGGCGTTCACGTTGAGCGCGTCACCCGCGCGAACATGAAAGAAGCGCGCGGCGCCTTTGATCGGACAGACAGATGTGTGCGGGCTCATCTCAAGCAGGCTCAGGTCGACTCCTGACGGTGGGAAGTAGTGATTTCCCTCGACGATGACTGTTTCGTCGCTTGTGGCGATAGTAGTGTCTTTCCAGATGGCTGAGACCAACGGACTCTCCTTTTGTATTCATCAACCGGCGAAGGCTCGCGGGCTGGCTGCCCCAAGCCGCACCTCCTCAGGTGGCAGGCGGGTTGCGCCCGAGAAGTTTGTCGAGCTCGCCTCTGACATCGAGCGCGAATAGCTCATCGGAGCCACCGATAAGGGTGCCATTGATGAAGATCTGCGGCACGGAGCTTCGCCCCGACGCTTCCGCCATGGCCTGCCGGTGAGCCGGATCCGCCTCAATATCGAGCTCCTTCCATCGCACGCCCTTTTCCTTGAGGAGCGCCTTCGCTCGGCGGCAGAACGGGCACCAATTCGTGGTGTACAGCAATACATCAGTTGTCATATTGCATCTCCGGCAGTTGCACGCGGATCGCTGTCATGGCGTTGATCTCCAATTCGCGGCGTTCAAAGATGGCGACTGCACCTTGGCCGACATCGGAGCAGATGCTGACGATTGGCCGCTATCCAGGCGACATGGCCCAAAGTGCTTTCACCGCCAGGCAGAGGCCGCACGCGCCTCCTGTAGCGCCGAGCCGATGCTCTAAGGTAACCGAGCCTCGATTGGGACGGAAGCGGTCCCGCTCGAATCGCCCATCATGCTGGTCGAGCATATCAGGACGACGGATAGTGCAGGAACTTTCAAATTGAGCTTGATGTCGAGCCAGGTATCGCGAGCGAAGGCGTTCTAGAGGCCGGGGGGTACGAAGACTGTGTTCGGCAAAACGGTTCACGTTGATCGCCAAAGCTTCCCAGGGCGCACGTCTACGATCGGCGCGACGTGAGATAGCTCGCGCCGCTAGCCCCCGTAGCGCTCCGTCTTGATGATGGAGGCGTCCAAGCCCGCCAGCAGCGCGCTATCGGTTGCGATGTTGACGAATCCGTTAGACCCGCAGACGAACACTTGCGTCGGCTTTCCCTGAAGCCTGGTTAGAATTTCTTGGACCATCATGCCGTCGATCCGTCGCGCAAAGTCCGATGCGCGAACCGGTTTCTCGCGCGTAATCGCGAGCGCCAGGACGAACGCCGGATCGCTGATTTCGATGCAATGAAGTTCTTCTGAGAAGAGAACGTCCTCGGCGGTTCGTGCGGACAGGAGCAACGCTGTCGGAACGGCTTGGGCCAATGCGCGGCGCTGCCGGATCATTGCCATCAACGGCACGAGGCCGGAGCCTCCCCCGATCAACAGAACCGGATCTATGGCAGGCTCAGGCCAAAGGAAATGGCCACCGAGCGGACCGCGAACTTCGATTTCGTCACCAATCGCCGCGATGTCGTGAAAAAACGGCGAAACTTCGGCATCCGGCATGCGCTCGATAGCTATCTCGACGATCGGGGTCGAAACTGCCGATGACGCGATCGAGTAGCTGCGCATTGCACTGTAGCCGTCGGGCGCGGTCAGCCGGATATCGACGTGCTGACCTGCGGTGTGCGCGAACGGCTTGCTCAACCGAAGGAAGAAGCTCTTGATACTCGGTGTTTGCTGGATGATGTCGTCGATCACGCATGATTGCCACGAACGGACTTGCGCTTCGTTTTCAGTCATGGGTGTATCGTTGTTCGCGCCACGGATCGCCGTAGATGTGATAGCCGTGCAGCTCCCAAAAGCCGGCCTCGTCACGCGTCGTGAATTGCAGCGCATTCACCCATTTGGCGGATTTCCAGAAGTAAAGGTGCGGCACTAGAAGACGCGCCGGCCCCCCATGATCGCGGGAAAGTGGCTTGCCCGCATAACTGAGGGCGACCATCGCTTTCCCGGAAAGCAGATCCGTCAGAGGGACGTTTGTCGAATAATTATCGTAGCAGTGCGCCAAGACGAAATCGGTAGGCCGATCAAGCTCTGCATCTGCAAGGATGTCTTCAATGAGTACACCCTCCCAAACGGTATCCAGTTTGGACCAAGAGGTGACGCAGTGAATATCCTTTGTCACCTGGGTCTTTGGTAGAGTGTTGAATTCGCCCCAATTCCACGTTTTGACGGGCTTCGGACCAATTTTGACTGTGAATTTCCAGTCGGAGGGCTCTACCCTCGGCGTAGGGCCGGCCGACAGAACAGGGAAATCCTCCACCAGATGCTGACCTGGCGGAATCCGATCGGACTGGTCGCCTGAACCGCGACCGGTGAAACCTCTGGTGACCATAGTGACCCCTCTTGCTCGATACGGCAGACCGAAGCCGGCCTTCATTTCAGTACTCTGCGTAAAGCATTTGCCCGCACATCCGCCGAATAAGCCAATCGACTAAAAATCAGATACAGATGCTCTATCATCGTAAAAAATCGCGTATCGAACATAGCGTCAGGCCAGCATGATTCCCAATACCCAATGGCTATAGGGTAGATAACCCCAAGGCTGCGTACGCTGATCTGCGGTATGCGGAGCGGAAGTTGCAGGTTCGCTCTCAAACGGATGGGCAGCGTGCAAAGCTCAAGGCTCACCAGCGCATGGTTGCCCAGTTCGCGCTCGCCGGCAGCTTGAGTATATTAAGGACGAAATGTCGATCTGATCTATTCTGGCTTCAGGAAATAGGGAAAATAAGGTCGGACGTTCGCGCACCGTCGCGACGCGCGATCATCCACTAAGCTTCTGTATCGGGGTTGGAGGATCAGATGAACGAGATCGAACGACAAGCGCCTGAGCTGCGGGTGCAAAAATGGATTGGCAAAGATGGGGAAAGTATCGCGCCGTTCAAACTGTCAGATATCGGGCCCGGCCCGAAAATCTTGTTTGCCTTCCAGCATTGGTGCCAAGGTTGCCATTTGCATGGGTTTCCGACGCTACAAAAGTTGCATGCAGCGTTGAGCTCAAAAGACGTGGGGTTCGCAGTGATCCAGACCGTCTTCGAAGGAACGCATGAGAATACCTTCGAGAAGTTGCGCGTGAACCAGCTCAAGTATGAGCTTCCTATCGTTTTCGGTCACGACGAGCAACCGACCGGCTCGCCGTTTCCAACCTTCATGGAAGACTACCGCACACGAGGAACTCCGTGGTTTACGGTTATCGACGCTGGCGGTAGCATTGTTTTCTCGGACTTCCATCTCGACGCGGAGCGACTAGTGAAGCAACTTGAGCAAGGTTAATCGTTGGAAGGTGGGCAATCATCCTGATTGCCACCCATCCCCTGATGCCCACTACAGGCGTTGCGCGCTGTAACTCTGTTGATCAGCGTGCGAAAACCCGGATCCGGATAGGAGGAGCGTCAACGATTGAATCAATCCGTTGGGAGAGGGCGGCTCCGCTCCGTCAGCTCGGCAATAGATAACCCATTCTCGCCGAGCAACTCTCTGATCCGATCGACGATATGAGCCCCTAGCGCCGCTGTCTTGGTCCCCCCCACAGATTCCCAAGATGCGAGTTCACACGCCGATACCTCGTGGTCAGCGCCGAAGTGCTTCTGTCGGTATGTCACCGCCGCCCTTCAATGATAAAGGCGCGGTAACGGGAACCGGCAAAGCGATGAGCAGCGATGGTTTGGTAGGCGGGACTGTCATACCAGTCGCGAGCGGCCTGCATCGTCGGGAAACGCAAGATTACGGCCCCTTCGATGGGCGGCCCCTCCAAATGCTGGATCGCGCCATAAGCGGCGAGAAAGGTAACGTCGTGACCATCGAACGATGGTCCGACGCCTGCAGAATAGGTTGCGAGTGCATGTGGGTCGCTGGTTTCTTCCCGCGTAAAGACGACGAACGCTTCCATCATTAGGCCTCTCAAAGGTTGGATCTGTTGGCCATTACCACCGGTGATGGCCTCACAGTCGTCAGGCTGGCAACTGGAACCCGATTTTCATGAGTGCCTCGACGCACGCATCCTGATCCTGCTGATAGTTGCCTCCGGAGATGCCTATGCCGCCGATCAACTTCCCATCCTCCAGAATCGGATAACCGCCGCCGACAGCGACCATCCGAGGGCGATAGGCTAGCGGCGCCACTTTTGGATCGTTGGTCACATAGTCGTTCCAGACATGGGTCGGGAACCCAAACGAGGCGGAACTCCAGGCCTTGTCGATGGCAACATCGACGGTAAGGAACGGCGCATCGTCGGTGCGCTCGAACGCGCGCAGGTTACCGGTGGCGTCGACGACGGCGACGGCAGCCGGGATGCCGATGGCACGGGCCGCAGCGAGCGCCGCGTCGATGAGGGCGACTGCGGTTTCGCGGTTGATCGAGGCGGTGGCAATAGATTTGGTCATGGGATTCTCATCGCTGGGGCATAACCCGTTCGGCTTTTTGAGGTTGGACAAGATGTTTGGCGATCGCGGTCGTTAGAAGCCTTCGAGGACGATCTTGCCTTTAGCCGCGCCACTTTCGATCAGTGCATGCACCGTCTTCAGATTGGCGGCATTGATCGGCGACAGTCGCCGGGTCAGCGTCGTGCGGATTTTGCCGTCGTCAACCAGCGCTGCCATCGCATCCAGAATCTCGCCCTGCTCATTCATGTCGGGCGTGCCGTAGATCGACCGCGTGAACATCAGCTCGTGGTGGATCGACACCGCCTTGCGCTTGAAAACCATGATATCGAATGCCTTGGGATCGTCGATCAGTCCGAACCGTCCTTGTGGGGCGATCAGTTCGGCGATGTCGGCGACATGTTGCTCGGTATGTGTGGTCGAAAAGACGAAAGCGGGAGCACCGATGCCGAGTTCGGCGATCTGTGGCGCGAGCGGACGAGAATGGTCGATGACGTGGTGAGCTCCAAGCCCTCTTACCCACTCTTGGGTTTCCGGTCGAGAGGCTGTGGCGATGACGGTGAGGTCCGTGCGCTGTCGCGCGATCTGGACGGCGATCGACCCAACCCCGCCCGCGCCACCGATGATGAGGATCGCCTCCGCCGCACCGGGTACGGGCTTCGCCACGTCCAGGCGGTCGAACATCGCCTCCCAGGCCGTCAACGTCGTCAGCGGCAGCGCCGCCGCTTCCGCCCAGGAGAGCGACGCAGGTTTGTGACCGACAATCCGGGCGTCGACGAGATGGAACTCCGCATTGGTACCGGGCCGTGTGATCGATCCGGCATAATAGACCTCGTCGCCTAACTCGAACTGCGTGACGTCGGGGCCGACCTCGCGCACAATCCCGGCGGCATCCCATCCCAGCACCTTCCAATCGCCATCTGCCGGCGGCGTGCTGTTGCGGACCTTGTAGTCGACCGGGTTGACCGAGACGGCCTTCACCTCAACCAGGATATCGTATCCTGCAGCGACAGGCCGAGGCAGATTGATGTCGACCAGCGCGGCATCCGCGGCGATGGGTCGCGGAACCTTGTAACCAATGGCTTTCATAAATGTCTCCAGCTTGCTTGATCGGATGACGCGAATGCTCGTTAGTCAACTTCTTCTACATTGAGGTCCCGACTCTTGAACTGGGTCGCGGTAGCAGATTTCATCGAACACGTCGATCAACAGGCCCTTATGCTCGGTCGCCGGATCGGTGATCGCGTAGAGGGTGGAGGCGTTATCGCCATCATCACCGCTTCCGAGGCGAAACGCCGCGTCGACGCAGATGCCGCACGGACCGATGGTTGATCCTGGCTCGAGATCGACGAGATTGCTGTCCTTGACGCGCTATTCGCGGTCTTAGCCCTTGGCGATGAAGGACTGAACTGCTTGTAGAGCGTCGGTCAGCTGCTATGTCATGGACGCACCTTCATCTTGAGTTGGATTGGACAAGCTTCCGTATAAGGCCCGCTGTAACCGTCAGATGACGGCGAAGAAAACGATGGGCAGTATTCACAGCCACTTAGCCTTCTTGAAGCGCACAAATAGGAAAACGCACGATATCGCTATCACTCCGAGCACGACAAAGTATCCGTAGGCCGTGTCCAGCTCCGGCATGTGCTTAAAGTTCATGCCGTATATTCCAGCGATCGCCGTCGGGACTGCCAGTATTGCCGCCCAGGCCGCGAGCTGGCGGGTGACCACACCGATCCTTTGCGCTTCCAGAAGGCTGCTGGCCTCAAAGACCGTGGACAGGACAAGCAGGAGGCCGTCGACCATGGACTGCACGCGGTGGACATGGTCCGCGACGTCGTGGAAATATGGTGTCATTTCGGCGCTGATGCAGGGAAAGTGGCCGCGAACGAGCTTTCGCACCAGCTCGGCCATAGCCCTGAGCGTGCGCTGGAACCGCGTGAGTTCGGACCTTAGTTCGAAGATTCGCGCCACCTCTTCTGGCCCGAGGAAATCGTGCAGCGACCGTCGCTCCATCGCCAGGACGTCGTCCTCGATCATTTCGAAGATGGGCAGATACTGGTCGACCACGCGATGCAAGATCGCGTGCAGCACATAGTCGACACCCTTGCCGAACTGCGTCGGCGATGCCTCGAGTTGCTCCCGAAGTTTGCCCAGCGCTCCGGCATTGCCGTGCCGCACGGTGATAAGGTGATTGTGACCGGTGAAGATCGCCATCTTGCCGTAGCTGATCCGGTCGCCGACCAGCTCGGCGGTCTGCGCGACGACGTACAACTCATCGTTGTAGACCTCGAGCTTGGGCGGGCACAGCGGGTGCATCGCGTTGTCGATCGCCAACGGATGAAGATTATATGTCCTTTGGATCGCGAGTAGTTCCTCGGGGGTGGGTTCGCTAAGCGCGATCCAGCAGAAGCCCGAGCGACTCTCGCCCAACTTGACGTGCTCATCGAGCGCGATTTCGCGAACTCGCTTGCCTTCGTTGTAATAATAGGCGGCGATGATGCTCATGCTGGCCTCGCGGGAATGTGGAGGCCACGCTGGACGGCCGGTCGAGCCAGCCCGCGTCCAAGCCATGCGCGGACGTTCGAAAAGCTGCTGAGGCCAAGGATGTCACCCGCAGCGTAGAATTCCACCAGCGCATTCACCCAGCCGAGCGTCGCGATGTCCGCGATCGAATAGTCGTCGACGATCCAGTCGCGGCCTTCCAGCCGGCGATCCAGAATCCCCAGCAGACGCGTGGATTCGTCGATAAAGCGCTGTTGCGGCCGCTTGTCCTCATAGTCCTTGCCGCCAAATCGCAGGAAGAAGCCGAGCTGACCGAACATCGGCCCGATGGCCGACATCTGAAAGAACACCCACGCTAGGGTCTCGTAACGCTGGCCTGGTTCGGTGGAGATGAACTGACCCGTCTTGTCGGCCAGATAGAGGAGGATCGCACCGGATTCCCATAAGGCGATGGGTCTACCGTCAGGGCCAGCCGGATCGATGATCGCCGGTATGCGTCCGTTCGGGTTCAGCGACACGAACGCCGGATCCTTCGACTCGTTGTTCGAGATGTCGATCAGGTGGGGCTCGTACGCCAGGCCAGTCTCCTCAAGCATGATCGAGACCTTGACGCCATTGGGCGTAGGGGCTGCGTAGAGTTGCAGGCGATCGGGATGAGATGCCGGCCAGCGCTGCGTGATCGGAAAGGACGAGAGGTCTGGCATAAATCTGCGATCCTGGTGTTGCGATGGCGACTGACTGGAACGAGCCGTCACTCTGAAGTAGGGTTCGATGACCGCGTCGCTGAACGACGCGGTCACGAAGATTGCGGACCGGACCGGCGCAGTGGCAACGGCAGTGAAGCCTATTCCGCCGCGGTCCCGGCCGCTGGCTGTACGTCGTCAACCTTTTGGCGCTTCGGAAGCACCCAGCCGGGACGGACGAAGTGGCAGGTGTAGCCGCCCGGGCGCTTCTCCAGATAATCCTGGTGATCGGGCTCGGCCTCCCAGAACTCGCCGACCGGCTGGACCTCGGTCACCACTTTGCCATCCCACAGCCCCGAGGCATCCACATCGGCGATCGTATCCTCGGCGACGCGCTTCTGCTCCTCGTCGACATAATAGATGCCCGACCGGTAGGAGAGCCCACGATCATTGCCCTGGCGGTTCAGCGTCGTCGGATCGTGGATCTGGAAGAAGAATTCCAGGATGTTCCGGTAGCTCGTCACTGTCGGGTCGAAGACAATCTCGATCCCCTCGGCATGCGTGCCGTGATTACGATACGTGGCGTTCGGAATATCGCCGCCCGTGTAACCCACACGGGTCGAGATGATGCCGGGCCGCTTGCGGATCAGATCCTGCATGCCCCAGAAACATCCTCCTGCGAGAACAGCGCGCTGATGCATGTTAAGCCTCCTCTACTTGATCGAGATATTCACCGTATCCCTCGGACTCCATCTCGTCGCGCGGGATGAAGCGAAGGGACGCTGAGTTGATGCAGTACCGCAGACCGCCGCGGTCGGAAGGACCATCGGGGAACACATGGCCGAGATGACTGTCTGCGTGTACTGACCTGACCTCCGTCCGGACCATGCCGTGTGCGCTGTCCCGCACCTCGTTCACGTTTGCCGAAACGATCGGCTTGGTGAAGCTGGGCCAGCCAGTACCCGAATCGAACTTGTCCGTCGAAGCGAACAGTGGCTCTCCCGACACTATGTCGACGTAGATGCCAGGCTCCTTGTTGTCGTTGTACTCGCCCGTGAAGGGCCTTTCGGTGCCCGCCTCCTGGGTAATTCGGTGTTGCTCGGGAGTCAGGTGGTCGATTGCTGTCTGTGACTTTTCAAACTTCATTACAGTCTCCAATACTTATCTAGAGGGCCAGGCACGCTACCGCTAATTTTTTATGTCTCCTGATTTGCTCCTACAATGGTAGTGGGATGGCAAACGAGGTTTTACTAAGTGTTGGAAAATTAGAGATTTAAATTTCGCGTCTATTAATTCTAGCGCAACTGAGTGGTTAAGCAAGTACGTAATCAGTAAATATTAAAAAAATAACACAAAAGCACGATTATATAATACAGTGTCAGTGTTTTATGATAATCAACAACGCCTGTTTAGATGCTGGTAGATGCGAATTTTTTGGCGTACAGTCAAAATTTTCTGATGGTTGCTTAGTGTGTTGGCGCTGATGGAAAATTGACCCACCCTGCCGATTGAAATTTGACCCAGGGCGGATTGCTGATTTTGTTACCAGCAACTGTGGATAAGTCTACCAGCGCAGCTGCTGTTGCCCCCACTCCTTCGCTAGCCCAGTTCAGTTGTTTAAGACCTGCCACACGCAGCCATGTAGCAGGCCGTCGTCGCCATGAAATCAGAACGGCTCATCGTCCTCCGGTTCCTGGCCGCCCTTACGCTTTCGCTCCCGTGATTTGATCTTGGCCTGGGCCGCCAAGCTACTGTGTTGCAGGCGATAGGACTCGTTACCGGTTTCGACGATGTGGCAGTGGTGGGTCAGCCGATCCAGCAGGGCGGTGGTCATCTTGGCGTCGCCGAACACGCTCGACCATTCGGCGAAGCTCAGGTTGGTGGTGATCACCACGCTGGTGTGTTCGTACAGCTTGGACAGCAGGTGAAACAGCAACGCACCGCCAGCCTGGCTGAACGGCAGATAACCCAGTTCGTCGAGGATGACCAGATCCATGCGCAGCAGTGCCTGGGCGATCCGCCCGGCTTTGCCGTCGTGTTTTTCGCGCTCCAGCAGATTGACCAGATCGACCGTGGAGTAGAAGCGCACGCGCTTACCGTGCCGGGTGATGCCGGACACGGCCAGCGCGGTGGCTAGGTGGGTTTTACCGGTGCCTGGCCCACCGATCAGCACCACGTTCTGCGCGGTGTCGGTAAAGGCCAGGCTGGCCAGCTCGCTGATCAGGCGTGCGTCGGCGCTAGAGGCGTTGAAATCGAAGCTGGCCAGATCGCGGTGCATCGGCAGCTTGGCCATGTTCATCTGGTGGCTCACCGAGCGCATGGCGCGATCTGTGTGCTCTTGTTCCAGCAGGTGTTCGAGCAGCCACTTGGATGAGGCTGTGTTCGACTCACCCTGTGCAGTTAACTCCGCCCAGGCCGTGGCCATGCCGTGCAGGCGCAGTTCCTTGAGTTCCGCCATCAAATCACGCATGACCGATCTCCTTGGTCTGGCCACGCAGGCGGTCGTAGCGCGCCGTGTTGGCGACGGGGGCTTCCTTGAGCGACAAGTGGGTTTCGACGCTGGGCGGCGGTTCGGATGCTGTCAGCCGTGCCACGACATTGAGGATGTGTTCGGCGCTCAGGCTGCCGCTTTCCAGTACCAGCTCAACAGCCACCAGCACCGCATCGAGCCCGGCGACCGGTACGGCAGCCAGAACTTGCGCCATGATCCGGTCACCGCCGGCATGACGCCCCAGACCGTGCTTAAGCTGACGCAGCGGCGCCGGCAGATCAGCAAAGGGCGCGCCGTTGCGCAGCGCACCGGGCTTGCGTTCGATCAGCGGGAGGTAGTGCTGCCAGTCATAGCTGACCTGGTCGCGATCCAGCAAGCGGACATGGCTGGCGATCAGCGCGTCGTCAGCCACCACCTCGATTCGCGTCGGATACAAACGGCTGCTGACCCACTTACCCGCATACTCACACGGCACCGAGTAGCGGTTGCGCCCGACGCTGACCAGGCAGGTGCTGGAGACCCGCGCAGGCCGCTCGACGTAACCGTCGAATGGCGCTGGCACAGGCATCAGTTCAGCGCGCTCCAACTCCAGCACTTCGGCCACACTCAGCCCGCTGTATTGAGGGTGCGTCAGCTCGTTCCAAAGCGCGCGGCAGCGCTGGCCCAGCCAGGCATTGAGTTCCTCGAAGGAGTGAAACTGGCAGTCCTGGGCGTCTAGCCAGATACGCCTGCGGCTGTCTTGCACGTTCTTTTCAACGATGCCCTTTTCCCAACCAGCGGCGACGTTGCAGAAGTCCGGATCGAACAGGTAATGCGCGCACATCACCGCAAAGCGCGCATTCACCGCCCGGCCTTTGCCCTTATTGACCTTGTCGACGGCGGTCTTCATGTTGTCGTAGATGCCCCGGCGCGGCACGCCGCCCAAGGAGCCGAACGAGCGTGTATGGGCGTCAAATAACATCTCATGGCCCTGGCTCGGATACGCCACAAGCCAGAACGCACGGCTGGCACACAGCTTCAGATGTGCCACCTGCATACGCCGGTAAATGCCGCCGACCAGCAAGCCTTCCTCGCTCCAGTCAAACTGAAACGCCTCATCCAGGGCAAAACACCCCTCCCCGGTCAGCTCGCGTGCCGTTCGCTCGACGTTGATGCTGAACAGACGACGCAGCGTCTTGTGGTCATAGTCAGCCAGCTGGAGCGCGGTGGTAATGCCCATCGCGCCCAGCCTGGCACTCAGCCGCCGACCGATCCCCCAGACCTCGCCAACCTCGGCCAAGGCCATCAGGCGGCGCTGACGCGCGAGCGGGCGAAGATCAACGACCCCGCCCGTTGCCGGCCACTTCTTCGCCCCCCAGTTAGCGAGTTTCGAGAGAGTCTTAGTGGGCGCGATCCCGACCCCAACCGGGATGCCGACCTCGCGCAGCACCCGAGCGCGTATGTCTCTGCCGAGCTGCTCCAGGTCGATCTGCATGCCACGCAGATCGAGGAAGGCCTCGTCGATGGAATAGACCTCGATGCGCGGAGCCATGCCCCGCAGCAGGCGCATCACGCGGGCCGATAGGTTGGCGTACAGCGCGTAGTTCGAGCTGCACACCTCCAGCCCGCTTTCGTGGACGTGATGGCGCACCTGGAAGAATGGTTCGCCCATCTTGATGCCCAGCGCCTTGGCTTCATTGCTGCGGCTCACCACACAGCCATCGTTGTATCTGAATGACTCTAACAGTTAGTAGATTGTAACATACTGTTTTATAAGCATTTTACAAGACTAACAATTTTTCAATTTTTCGAGGCCTCTTGAAACCCTTCACGACCACTGTTCGAACGCCAACGCAACCATCGTCATCCCAGCAGGTCATGCGTACAGTCGCCCGCAAGCTGGCAAGGCCGATCTGATTGAGGTGGCAGAAAAGAGCGTTTGCTCACGGTAAGTGGGCACCATCGTGCCGACGTACAGAAATCAACCGGACGCATACATCTAGCTAGGCGAACGGGGCATCACGCCCTGCCGGGGAGCCCAGCTGTGCAGCAACAGCTCGATCAAGGCGCTGGCTTTCAGGGTTGGCAAGCGCGTGAGCACGTCCTTTAGGTAGATCGAAAAAAGAAAGATTAATTTCCTCCCGGTTAAACCTCCACGTTGCTTAATGGGCGGAGGTTTGAGCACGATCATCAAGCCTTCATGGCAAGAATTCGCCGACCACCGTTGAGGACAAGCAGCCCGACAGCAAAACCAATGGCAAGGTCGGGATAAGGCGAACCCGTAAGCATAACCAGTAAGCCAGCAACAATAACCCCTAGGTTGGCCAATACATCGTTTGCTGAGAATATCCAGCTTGCTCGCATGTGAGCGCCACCATTCCGGTGTTTTGATATCAAGAGCAAACAGCCAACATTGGCCACAAGGGCGACCAGGCCAACCCCCATCATCAACAATGACTCAGGTTCGCTGCCGAAAATAAATCTGCGCACAACTTCCAATAAAACGCCTAACGCGAGCGCTATTTGTAGAAAGCCCGACAGATGTGCGGCCTTAAGCTGTAGACCCTTGCTCCGTCCAGCGGCATAGAAGGCAAGGCCATAAACAGCGGCATCGGCGAACATATCCAGTGAATCCGCAATCAACCCTGTGGACTCAGCAATAACCCCAAGAACCAACTCGGCTACAAACATAAGAGCGTTGATACCCAACAAAGCTTTAAGCACTCTGGACTCGTCTAGAGCCTCCTGGGCGTCAGCTTTCCCTCTCTGGGGTGCCCGCAGAATTCGGAAAAAATCGTACGCTAAGGTTTTCCGGGCAATCGTAGCGGCCTGAACTTCCCGACCTCCAGCCTGCGGCTCTGCCGCCAGACGTAATCGCCAGTCAGGTTGATGTGCTCCCAGCCCAGCGGCAACAGGTATTGCAGCAGCTCGCCGCCCACCGACTTGCCTCGACCAGCCCCAAGTGATGCGCTCCAGATACATCGTGTTCCATAGCACGATGGCCGTCACCAAGTTTGGGCTTCTGGCTCTGTAGCGCTGCGGCTCGAAGTTCCGATCCTGATTTTGCCTAAAACTGGACACTAGCTATTGTCTTTGAACAACGTCGATACGGTACGGGCAACATGGTCTGCACCGTCACTGATTTCACGCATAATAGTTGTTACAGTTGCGATCTGATCGTTGTTTTCTTCGGCGCTTCTAGCGATGCTGTTCATATCTATATTCAGTTGCTGAGTAAGCTTTCCGTTAGCAGTTACCACATTCTGGATTTCCACGGTGGCACTGCTAGTTCGAGCTGCCAACTGACGAACCTCGTCGGCTACTACAGCAAAGCCTCGGCCCATTTCACCCGCTCGGGCAGCTTCAATTGCGGCGTTAAGTGCTAGTAAGTTAGTTTGTTCTGCCACGCCTTGGATGGTGGTAACAATTTTCTCGATATCTTTAGCCTGAGCATTTAGCTGTGTAATCAAAATAACCGCACCGTTTATTAAATTAAGTGTGCTCTGAGATAATTCAATTGAACTAGCAAGGGACTCCATGCCCCGCACGGAAATTTGAGATGTCTCCTCGGCGGTGGTGAAGGAAAGCTCTGCGGCTTGACGGATTTCATCAGCCTTATGCTTCTGCGAGCTGACGTCGGTGGCAAATTTTAACACTTTCACAACCTGGCCGGCTTCATCAACGACGGGGTTGTAGGTGGCCTCAAGATAGATGGTCTCTCCCGATGCGGTCTTGCGCTCAAATTGCCCGCTGAAAAAAGTTCCTCCCTTTAAACTCTGCCAAAAATTTGTATTTTCTTGATAAAAATTATCGAAACAGAACATTCGGTGGTGTCGACCCTTGATATCGCTGAGGCGATAACCCATAGCACGGAGGAAATTCTCATTTGCATGCAGAATGTCACCGTTAGGTGTGAACTCGATCTCCGCCATCGAGCGGGAGATGGCTGCATGGACGGCTCTTAGTGAGAGTAACTCGTTTTCTCTCTGAGTGACATCTGAGCCAATCTTAATGATTTCAATAACTTTTCCATCTTGATTTTGAACTGGAATATAAGTAGCCTCAATCAATATTAAGTTACCGTCTTTGCGCAGCCGCCTAAATAAACCTGATAGAGGATGGCCGTCAGCCAATTTCTGCCAGAAGCGCGAATAATCAGCTGTGCTAGCATAATTCTTTTCGCAGAAAATTCTGTGGTGCTGCCCTGCTATTTCTTCGAGTTTGTAACCAAGCATCTCTAGAAAGATATTGCTCGCATAGATTACGCTCCCGTCTGGCCTGAATCTGATTTCCGCGACATTTCGATTTATTGAATCAAGCTGCCACTGTAGTTCTGAGAGCTTATTTTCTGTGTCCAGCAGTTGTTTGTTTTTATTGAAAAACATAATCATTACCTTTGTGCAAATAAAATAATACTTGGGGCCTAATTTATACTGTATCGGTTAGCGCAACCGCTTCTTGAGAGCATAGCTCTTTATAGTTGGTAAATTAGCGATTTGCAGCCATGTGTCATATTGAGCTATACCCTAACTGGATGTCAGGAATGGCCACGCTGCGCCGTCAGAATAGAGTCTGCTTTCACATTCTTTGACACATGCTTGCCAAGGTCATAGATTCCAACCTGACAAATTCAAGGCTTAGGGCGCAATGGAACCAAAAACCAACGTAAGCCCTACCGCCCATCCAGCCTATGGAGGCATCTTGCAGGGACAACGCATCGGTTACGTTCGGGTCAGCAGTTACGACCAGAACCCGGAACGCCAACTTGAGCAGGTCGAGATCGGCAAGCTGTTCACCGACAAGGCCTCGGGCAAGGACACCCAGCGCCCGCAGCTGGAAGCCATGCTCGGATTCGTCCGCGAAGGCGATACCGTGGTGGTGCACAGCATGGATCGCCTGGCGCGCAACCTCGACGATCTGCGCCGTCTGGTGCAAAGGCTGACCAAGCGCGGCGTGCGCATCGAGTTCTTGAAGGAGGGGTTGGTGTTCACCGGCGAGGACTCGCCCATGGCCAACCTCATGTTGTCGGTCATGGGGGCCTTTGCCGAGTTCGAGCGCGCCCTGATCCGCGAGCGGCAGCGCGAGGGCATCGCCCTGGCCAAGCAGCGCGGTGCTTACCGGGGCCGCAAGAAAGCTCTCTCCGACGATCAAGCCATCACGTTGCGGCAGCGGGCCGCTGCCGGCGAGCCGAAGGCTCAGCTCGCACGCGAGTTCGGCATCAGCCGTGAAACCCTCTACCAGTACCTTCGCACGGACGACTGAACCATGCCGCGTCGCTCGATTCTCTCGGCTACGGAGCGCGACACCCTGCTTGCGCTGCCAGAAAGCCAGGATGACCTGATCCGCTACTACACCTTCAACGACTCCGACCTATCCCTGATCCGTCAACGGCGGGGCGATGGCAACCGCCTCGGCTTCGCCGTGCAGCTCTGCCTGCTGCGCTACCCTGGTTATGCGCTGGGCAACGACACGGCGCTACCCGAGCCCGTGATCCAGTGGGTGGCCAAGCAAGTCCAAGCCGACCCCGCGAGTTGGGCGAAGTACGGTGAGCGCGACGTGACCCGCCGCGAGCACGCTCTGGAACTGCGCACCTACCTGCAACTGGCCCCGTTCGGTCTGTCGGACTTCCGCGCCCTGGTGCGCGAGTTGACCGAGCTGGCCCAGCAGACCGACAAGGGCTTGCTGCTGGCCGGGCAGGCGCTGGAGAGCTTGCGCCAGAAGCGGCGCATCCTGCCGACGCTGAGCGTTATTGACCGGGCGTGTTCGGAGGCCATTGCACGCGCCAATCGGCGGGTCTATCGCGCCCTGATCGAGCCGTTGAACCCATCGCATCACGCCAAGCTCGACGAACTGCTCACCATTAAGGCCGGCAGCAACAGCACTTGGTTGACCTGGTTGCGGCAATCACCGCTGAAGCCGAACTCGCGGCACATGATCGAGCACATCGAGCGGCTGAAGATTTTCCAACTGGTGGGCCTTCCCGACAGCCTCGGCCGGCACATCCACCAGAACCGATTGCTGAAGCTCGCCCGCGAGGGCGGGCAGATGACGCCACAAGACCTCGGCAAGTTCGAACCGGAGAGGCGCTATGCCACGCTGGTCGCCGTGGTACTGGAAAGCACCGCGACCGTGATCGATGAACTGGTTGATCTGCACGACCGCATCCTGGTCAAGCTGTTCAGTGGCGCGAAACACAAGCATCAGCAGCAGTTCCAGAAGCAGGGCAAAGCGATCAATGACAAGGTGCGCCTGTACTCGAAGATCGGCCAGGCCCTGCTGGACGCTAAAGAGTCCGGTGACGATCCGTTCGCCGCCATCGAGGCGGTCATTCCCTGGGACGAGTTCACCCAGAGTGTCACTGAGGCCGAGCTGCTGGCCCGGCCGGAAGCCTTCGACCACCTGCACCTGGTCAGCGAGAACTTCGCTACGCTACGCCGCTACACCCCAGCCTTTCTGGAGGTGCTTCAGCTCCGAGCCGCGACGGCAGCGCAAGCCGTGCTGGATGCCGTTCAGACCCTACGCGAGATGAATGCCGATAATCTGCGCAAGGTGCCCTCCGACGCACCGACCGCCTTCATCAAGCCGCGCTGGAAACCGCTGGTGATCACCCCGGAAGGCATCGACCGGCGCTTCTACGAAATCTGCGCCTTGTCCGAGTTGAAGAACGCGCTGCGCTCCGGCGACATCTGGGTCAAAGGCTCGCGGCAGTTCCGCGACTTCGATGACTACCTACTGCCTCCCGAGAAATTCGCCGCACTCAAGCGGGAACAGGCGCTGCCACTCGCGATCAACCCGAACAGCGACCAGTACCTGGAAGAGCGTTTGCAGCTGCTGGACGAGCAGCTGGCCACTGTCACCCGACTGGCAAAGGACAACGAACTACCCGATGCCATCCTCACCGAGTCCGGGCTAAAAATCACCCCGCTGGATTCCGCGGTGCCCAACACCGCGCAGGCGCTGATCGACCAGACCAGCCAGCTACTGCCGCGCATCAAGATCACCGAGCTGCTGATGGATGTGGATGAATGGACGGGCTTCACCCGCCACTTCACGCACCTGAAGGATGGCGCACAGGCGAAAGACCGGACGCTACTGCTAACGGCGATCCTGGGCGATGCCATCAACCTCGGCCTGACCAAAATGGCCGAGTCGAGTCCGGGCATGACCTACGCCAAGCTGTCCTGGTTGCAAGCCTGGCACATCCGTGACGAAACCTACTCGACGGCCCTGGCCGAGCTGGTCAACAGCCAGTTCCGGCATGCCTTCGCCGCCAACTGGGGTGACGGCACCACCTCATCCTCCGATGGCCAGCGTTTCCGTGCCGGCGGTAAAGGCGAGAGCACCGGCCACGTCAACCCGAAGTACGGTAGCGAGCCAGGACGGCTGTTCTACACCCACATCTCTGACCAGTACGCGCCGTTCAGCACCCGCGTGGTGAATGTAGGCGTGCGTGATTCCACCTACGTGCTCGACGGTCTGCTGTACCACGAGTCCGATCTGCGGATCGAGGAGCACTACACCGACACCGCTGGCTTCACCGATCACGTCTTCGCCCTGATGCACCTGCTGGGCTTCCGCTTTGCGCCGCGCATCCGCGACCTCGGTGAAACCAAGTTGTATGTGCCCAATAGCGTCCAAGACTACCCGACGCTGCGTCCAATGCTCGGCGGAACCCTGAACATCAAGCACGTCTGCGCTCACTGGGACGAGATTCTGCGGCTGGCCGCGTCGATCAAGCAGGGCACCGTCACCGCATCGCTGATGCTGCGCAAGCTTGGCAGCTACCCGCGCCAGAACGGCCTGGCCGTGGCTCTGCGCGAGCTGGGTCGGATCGAGCGCACGCTGTTCATCCTCGATTGGCTGCAAAGCGTGGAACTGCGTCGCCGCGTGCATGCCGGATTGAACAAGGGCGAGGCGCGTAACTCCCTGGCCAGGGCGGTGTTCTTCAACCGCCTCGGCGAGATCAGGGATCGGAGTTTCGAGCAGCAGCGCTACCGGGCCAGCGGCCTCAACCTGGTGACGGCCGCCATCGTGTTGTGGAACACCGTGTACTTGGAGCGCGCGACCCAGGCCCGAGAAGAGGCAGGCAAGCCAGTTAATCCTGAGTTACTGCAATACCTTTCGCCATTGGGCTGGGAGCACATCAACCTGACCGGCGATTACGTTTGGCGGCAAAGCCGCAAGCTGGAAGACGGGAAATTCAGGCCGCTGCGGCAGCTCGGAAAACCTTAGCGTACGATTTTTTCCGAGTTCTGCGGGCTCCCCAGCATGATCACTGGGGTGTCCCGTCTCGCCTCCTGGCGTAAACGCTGGCACACGGTATACCCATCGATGCCAGGCAGCATGATGTCCAGTACAAGCAGGTCGTAGTGCTCGCTGCTAGCTAAGCGTAAGCCGGACAGCCCATCTTGAGCGCAGTCTACGGTGTAGCCTTTGATCTGCAGGTAGTCAGCCATGTTGGTCAGGATATCGCGGTTATCTTCGACCAAGAGAATACGCATTAGGTGTGTCCTTTGACTTTTGGCCAAGCCAGACTGAGAGCGTTATTTCAGAAGCTGTAAGGGTAGCTGAAAGCGATCACTTATTTCATGACCGGTCAGCGAGACACATGCACCATGCATGCATATGCATTTTGAGAGGGGGAGTGTCGCAGTGCTTGGTGCCTGAGTTTGCCTATGCACCGTTACGTGCGCTTGATAGCGCAAGGACGATTACCCCAGCGCCGATCAACGAGATACCAAACCACGCTTGGCCAGAGGGGCGCTCGCCAAGAAAAATCACGGCAAAAAGCACGACCAGGACGACGCTGAGCTTATCGATCGGTGCGACCAAGGAGGCATCACCAAGCTGTAGGGCCCTGAAATAGCAGACCCATGAAGCGCCTGTCGCAAGTGCCGATAGCGCCAGAAATGCGACCGCCTTCGGGGGCAATTCCCAAGGACTGGTCCATTTCCCACTTAGCCATACGATCGGTAGCAGGACCAGGAGTACGACCGCAGTGCGTATGAGTGTGGCGAGATCGGGGTCGACATCTTTGACTCCAATCTTGGTGAAGATTGCCGTCAATGCAGCGAAAACTGCTTACAGGATTGCCCAGAAGAACCAACCGCCGATTGAGGACATGATATGGCGCCTAGTGAGTGGACTGGAGGCCAGCAGAAGCGTAGCTGAGCAGGTTGCTGGTTTGGTGGGCCATTCCTCCTCTGACCCACTGTCCATGTCTCTTGAGTGGCTTGAATCTGAGTTTCGTAAGGTACTAGGCGTCGATCTTCACGGATCCTCGTTACAGCTCCCACGCCAAGCTTGGCAGCTTGATAGGGCCTACCTCGCGTTGAAGCTCCAGGATGCGGTTACGGCCTTGCTCTGCGACCAGATAACGACCTGGAGCGGTCTCTATGATGGACTGTGGGGAGCGCAGGTGGGTCAGTACAGTGTGAAGAGCTCCGGCGGAGTCGAGTCTCAGCACTCTGGCCATATGAGTGGCATCCTCGGTCACCCAGAGACCTTCGTTATTGCAGAGCAGGAAGCCCGGCTCGCGCAGCCCCCGTGCAACGATAGTGTCGCGCCCTTCTGCCTGAAGCTGTTTGATGTGCCCCAATTGCTTCTCGGTGTAGAAAATGCGCCCATCAGGACAAGAGGTAATGCCTTCGGCCTCATCGAGGCCGGTACGCAGGGTAATGACGCGTTCCGTTTGAGGGTCGTAGCGCAGCAGTCGACCGTCGCCGTGGAGATCCTCTACGGCATAAAGGTAGTGGCCATCTGTAGCCAAGCCTTCAACGCTGTTTGCGCTGAATAGCTCATGTGTTCCGTGGTTATCCATCAGAAGGACAGGGTGCTCACCTTGCTCTTGGCTGAGGGCGACGCCTCCTTGATAGCGGACCATTCCATCAGGCTTAGACAGTCCTAGCTCTACCGCACTTAGTTTCTGGTCTGGAGCCAGTCGCAGTATGCGGCCTTCACCGTTCTGCATCTCTTGGCTTATGTAGAGCCCTCTTTTGTCGTCAGCAACCAATGCACTAACCCGTTCAACGGCATCTAGCCGTACGCTGTAGTCCCAGCCTGAGGCTGCGGTCACGGGGTACAGGTGTCGCCATGCGGGGAGCGCAGCGACGGCGAGAAGCAGGAGCAGGGCTATTGATATTCGATGTGACCAGATCCAGGTGAGTGGTCGCAGTAGATGCTCTGCATTCGCCCAGGGCAATATCGGGCGGTGTGCGATGGAGGGAGTTTCAGGGCTCATACGTAGCTCCTATAGGTGCATTCCCACATGCTCAGGACTCCTTGCGGAGCACATAGATACGCCAGGTTGCGTAACCTGGTGCTAGGTCCATGTGGGTCAAAATTTGGAAGCCGACACTGCGAAACTCAGTTTCTATCTGCTCTTTTGCAACTACCTGGCGGCACATGCCGTGGCCTGCGCGTAATAGAAAGCGCAGTGGTTTCCAAGCGGCTTTCCCATCTATCCAAAGCGACAGGATTACCGTGTCGCGTGTAACACGATGGAGCTCTCGGAGCAGAGCCAGGCGTTGGTCGGCCGATTCAACCTGCTGCAGTAGATGCATGCAGAAAATAGAGTCGACGGCGTTTTCTCCCAGCTGGATAGCTGATGCAGTGGACTGCAGTGCGCAGACTTGTTCAGGGATGCCTACTGAGTGATTTTCCTGCGCTTGAGCCAGCTGCTCTGCCGAGCTGTAGGCTGCGAGCACCAATCGATTTGGGTGACTGGTTAGCAGCGCCCAATAAGTGCCCACACAGCTGGATAGATCGAGGACAAGATTGGGGTCGCCGGCGGCGCGGAGTGCTCGACGAGCCATCCTGTTCTTGCGCCACAGCACGAAGCGGTCAGCGACACCAATGTCAGGTAGTTGGTGATTAGGCTGATGGAGTGGATCGCGTTGGTGTGAGAGATCCAACTCGACTAGTTTCGAACTTGTTTGCGACATGAGCTCTAGCTCCGAGATTGGCAAGATGGTGCCAATCTACGGAGGTAGTTGTCGGCGGGGCGTTAAAAGGCCGTGAAAAAAGTGTCAAGCCTTCTCTGATAGAACAATCGAGAAGCGGCTCCCTATTTTTTCTTGTGACTCAACCAGGATCTTCCAGCCTTTTTGCTGACAGATTCGTCTGACTATAGACAGGCCAAGTCCAAGACCTTCGCCCCTTGCCGATTCGCCTCGAACAAATGAGTTGAAGATCCTCTCACGGTCGTTTTGCGAAATCCCCGGGCCAGTATCTTCGACACGAAAGCCCCCTGCCTCCACGATCAAACGCACTTCACCTGTTTCTGTGTAATGCAGTGCATTGCGTAGCAGGTTGGACATTACTGTGCGTAGCAGGGCTGAGTCGTAGAGCTCGTTGTTATCAAGCTCACCCAGCAGATGGAAGGAGAGGCCTTTCTCTTCGAAGTGAGGTCCCCATTGACGTGCCTGCTCAACCGCCAACTCACTAAGTGATTTCTCCTCGGTCAGGCTGGTCTGCCCAAGGCCGGCACGCGCCAGTTGCAGAAAAGTCTGCACCAGATCTTTCATGTCTGTGCCGGCACGACTAATCCGGTCAACCTGGGACTGCTCATGCTCGGTCAGTCTAGGGGAAGTGGATAACAGCTCGCAGGAGCTAGAGATCACCATCAGCGGAGTGCGCAATTCATGGCTGACGTCACTGGTGAAGAGGCGTTCTCGCTCGAGTGAGTGTCGCAGTTGCCCGAGTGTCTCATCGAAGGCCGCGGCCAATCGGCCAACCTCATCATCCGGGTAGTCGGGGGCAAGCTTGGGGGCCATCGGTAGCAACTGGTCCCTGTGGCGTACTTGTTGAGCAAGTCGCCGCACAGGCGTCATTACTCGCCTTGCCAGCAGGCGTCCCAGCCCCCAGGCTCCAACGACGCTTAACAGGAAACCGCCCAGCACGACATCGAACAGTGCTTGCTCGCGAGCTTCAAACTCATGCTGCTCCTGTTCAAGAATGTCCTGATGCCCCTCATGGCTACGTTTGAATACGTAGTAGGCCTCACTGTTGGTAGCCACTACCTCTGAAAATCCATCGGGTAGGTGCGCGTACTGAGCGGGTAGGTTCTTGTTCCTAGAGCTGTAGTACTTCGTACTGGCGTCGATCCAGGCGGGCTCAATGCCCTTGGCCTCCTGGCGCATGGCGAACTCGAGCTCGTGGCTGAGCTCCTCGGAGACAAGATGCTCTTCTATAAAGTGCACGATCGCCACGATGCCTAGAGAGAAGGTGCCACTGACGATCAATGTCATCAGCGCAAAGGCAATGACAATTCGGCGCTCAAGAGGCTGCTTATTTGGCGACTGCATGCGGCGCTCCATGTTTGCGGTCGTGGGTTAGTGCCGCTTGGCACTCACAGACCCTGATTGGTCTGATGGACATACTTCCTATAGCAGGAGAGCACGGTGAAGGTTCCGCCTCATGGCAAGCCATTGGCCTACCTTCGCAAATTCTTCGGGGATGCGCTGACGAAGCTCGTGATGCAGAGCGCAGCATTTACGGACCGACAAGCTGCGGGTGGAAGGCTGTGTGCACTTTGAGCATCTGTGGGAGGAGAGGGCTAGGCAGAATAAATTGAGACTTTAGGCTGCCATTTATAAAAGAATCGTGAAAAAAACCTAAAATAAGCGTGATATCAGCGACTTCTGACCCTGCTGGAGATGAGTGCGATAACTCTCCCTGGCTTCGCTCTAGGTCGCTCGAAAGCATTGATCTAGAGCGGATAATCCTCTGGTTTGATGCTTATTTGGTTCTGGATATTTGCTGTGTATAGAACGCTCAGCAGACTGTTAAACCAACGAATTCTTCACAAACTCCAGACGTTGTCTTCACATCCCCGTCCCTAGGCTGCGCTCCAACTTTCAAGTGCAGTTCCTGGGGGACCTAAGTGTCTACTTCTCCGCTACATTCTCTTACCCAACGCCTTAGCAGTTGGCGCTTCAGGGCGACGCCCAGCAAGCTGGTTTTGATAGTCGCAGCGTGGCTAATGCTGACGGCAAACTGGTCTTTCTGGCGTGTTGTCTGGGATGGGGTTAGTGGCTGGGGTAACGGGAACATCCTGTTTCTGGCCAGCCTGCCAATCTTCGTGCTGTGCTGGCTTTACCTATTGCTCAGCCTGCTGGCATGGGGGCGGTTAAGTAAGCCGGTACTCTGCATGTTGGTTCTGGTTTCTGCAGGTGCGGGCTATTTCATGAATACCTACGGCATCGTGATTGATTATTCGATGCTGACCAATGTGGTACAGACCGATCAGGCAGAGGCGCTTGACCTGGTCAATGGGCGCCTGATTGCCTGGATTGCATGTTTTGGCGTGGTTCCAGCGCTACTAATTCTGCGCACTCAGCTGACCTCGCGTGGTTGGAAGCGTGAGGTCTCTGCCAAATTAGGTGGTATGGGTGTAGCGACCGTTTGCCTGCTAGCGGTCGCCTTCGCTTTTTACCAACCTTACGCCTCACTAATCCGCAATCACCGCGAGGTTCGTTTGTTGCTTGTCCCATCGAATGTGGTGGCGGCAGCACATGGCTATCTCAAACGTGAGTTAGCAAGCCCAACTAAATTGGAGCTCGTCGGCGAGGATGCCCATCGCGTTGCCCGAGCAGGCTCTGGTGGGAAGCCTCGTGTGACTGTGGTCGTGGTTGGTGAAACGGCGCGCGCTGCCAACTTTTCCCTTAATGGCTACGCCCGTGAGACCAACCCGGAGCTAGGGCTGCGTGGCGTGGTGAATTTCCCTAAGACTACTTCGTGCGGTACCTCAACAGCCGTTTCTGTGCCGTGCATGTTCCTCGACGTGGGGCATGACAACTACAAGGACAGCATGGCGGGGAACCGTGAGGGGCTGCTGGATGTGTTGCAGAGAGCCGGGGTCGAAGTGCTTTGGCGTGACAACAATTCCGGGTGCAAGGGTGCCTGTGATCGAGTACCCCATGAAGATCTATCGAATCTGGACGTTCCAACGCTATGTGCCGAGGGAGAGTGTCAGGATGAGATCTTGCTGTATGACCTACAACGCTACCTTGATCAGTTGAATAAGGACGCGGTAATCGTATTGCATATGAAGGGCAGCCATGGGCCTGCTTACTACAAGCGCTATCCCAAGGCTTTTGAGACGTTCACTCCGGTGTGCGAGAGCAACCAGCTAGACCAATGCTCTCGAGAAAGCATTGTGAATGCATACGACAACAGTATTACCTACACGGACTACGTGTTGTCCGCGGCCATCGATCTACTGCAAAGCAACTCGAAGCGCTTGGACACCGCCATGCTTTATGTCTCTGACCATGGTGAGTCCTTGGGGGAGGGTGGGATCTACCTGCACGGTCTACCTTATGCGATGGCGCCTAGCGAGCAGACCCATGTCCCAATGGTTCTGTGGTTGTCCAGCGGCATGGAAGAGAGTAGTGGGGTGAGCAGTCAGTGCATGAAGCAGCATGCTGAGACGGAGGTGTCCCAGGACTATCTGTTCCACTCGGTGCTCAGCTTGATGCAGGTGAAGACCTCTGCATACCAGCGAGATCTAGATCTGTTTCTTCCCTGCCAGGCTGAGCGCACAGCTCAAGCTGATTAACTGAGGCTGGCATCCAAAGGGGCAGGTAGGGGTAGTCGGTTGTTCCGATACCACGCTAGAGATCAAGGACAGAGTTGTTCGAGGGTGATGCTTTGCAGCGTATCCGTCCGGCCAACTCACCTTCCGAACTCCAGCATTAAGGACGATGGTGTCCGCGTATTTTTAAGCGGACGCGATAGCCCTTATCGCCGGGATTTCCATGCGCCAACGAAGCTCTTACCCCAAACCGTTCAAGGCCCAGGTTGTTCAGGAGTGCCTGCAACCCGGTGCGACCGTTTCCAGCGTTGCCATCCGCCACGGCATCAATGCCAACGTCATTCGCAAGTGGCTACCGCTTTATCGAGATCAACTGCCAGCGGCGTTGCCGGCGTTCGTTCCTGCGAGAGTTACGCCAAAACGACCAGTTGAACCAGCTGTGATTATCGAGCTACCGCTGGGCGAGCAATCGATCACAGTGAAATGGCCAGCTTCCGATCCTGAAGGATGCGCCCGCTTTGTCCGGGGGCTCGCCCAGTGATCCGTATCGATAGTATCTGGCTCGCCACCGAACCCATGGATATGCGCGCGGGCACTGAAACCGCGTTGGCCCGCGTGGTGGCGGTGTTCGGTGCGGCGAAGCCGCACTGCGCCTATCTGTTCGCCAATCGCCGCGCCAACCGCATGAAAGTCCTGGTGCATGACGGCGTGGGTATCTGGCTGGCCGCGCGGCGATTGAACCAGGGCAAGTTTCACTGGCCAGGCATCCGCCACGGCTCGGAAGTTGAACTCGACACCGAGCAACTTCAGGCGTTGGTACTGGGGCTGCCCTGGCAGCGGGTCGGTGCGGGCGGCGCGATCACAGTGCTGTAGCACCGGCTATTAGCCCATCGGTGTATCTGCGCAGAGCGTCTGCTCTGGCACAATCAGCAGCATGAACTCCTCGCCCAATCTCGACCAACTGACAGCTGAGCAACTGCGCACACTGGCCGCGCAGTTGCTGACGCAGGTCGACGTGATGGGCAAGAAAATCCACCGTGATCAAACCATCATTGAGCAGCTCACACACGAAATCGCTTGGTACAAACGGCACAAGTTTGCCAAGCGTAGCGAGCAACTGAGCCCTGACCAGGGTAGCTTGCTGGACGACCTGCTCGACACTGACATCGCCGCCATCGAGGCGGAGCTGAAAGCTGTCAATCCCCCGGTTGCTCCAGCCGAACCCCGCCAACAGCCCAAGCGCACACCGCTGCCGGCACAATTTCCGCGCACCGTGATCCGCCACGAACCGGAGAACACCCAATGCGCCTGCGGCTGCCAGCTGCAACGCATCGGTGAAGGCTGAATCGCCCCAGGTTTTCTAGACACTCTCCAAGCTCTGGAAATAGCGCTTTTCAAACTCCACTGGCGATAGCTGCATAGCGCTGCTGTGCCGGCGCTTGGGGTTATAAAACATCTCGATGTAATCGAACACATCACTGCGGGCTTCTTCGCGGGTGCCGTAGGTTTTCCGTCGGATGCGTTCCCGCTTCAGCAACTGGAAAAAGCTTTCCGCGACCGCGTTGTCGTGGCAGTTGCCGCGTCGACTCATGCTGCTGATCAGGTTGTTGGCCTTGAGGAAACTCTGCCAGTCCGAGCTGCTGAACTGGCTGCCCTGGTCGGAGTGGATCATCACTTCCTGCTTGGGCTTTCGCCGCCACACCGCCATCAACAGGGCATCAATGGCCAGGTCGCTGCACATCCGTGGCTTCATCGACCAGCCAATCACTTGGCGCGAAAACAGATCCAGTACCACCGCCAAGTACAACCAACCCTCATAGGTGCGGATGTAAGTGATGTCGGTGACCCAGACCTTGTTCGGTTCACTGACGTTGAACTTCCGCTCCAGACGGTTGGGCGAGGTCACAGTCGGCTTGCCACCATAGTACCCGGGGCGCCGACGATAACCGGTCTGCGAGCGCAGTCCCTCTCCCCGCATCAGGCGAGCCACGCGGTGCCGACCACAAGACTCGCCCAGCTCACGCAGGTCGTCGTGGATCTTGCGGTAGCCGTAGACCCCGCCGCTTTCCAACCAGGCATGCTTGATCAATCCGAGCAGACGCTGATCCTCCTTGGCGCGTGCAGATTTCGGCTCGGCCAGCCAGGCGTAGTAACCGCTGGGATGTACCTGGAGGGTCTGGCAGAGGCGCCGCACCGGGTACTCCACCGACAGCTTGCTGATAACGGCGTACTTCAGCCGGACTCCTTGGCAAAGTACGCGGCGGCCTTTTTTAGGATGTCTCGCTCTTCGGTCACTCGCTTGAGTTCAGCGCGCAAACGACGCAGTTCGGCTTGCTGATCATCTACCTGCTGCCGCTGTACTTGGGGCTTGCTGTAGCGCTTTACCCAGGCGTACAGGCTATGTGCGGACACACCTACTCACCTCGGGGGAGTATGGAGAGAGATGGCATCGGAACACCTAAAACGATACTGTATGAACAAACAGTATTTGAGATGATCCGACGCCGGTCAATCAGAACCGGAAGAGACGCCGACAGGTGGAGTGGACGGTCTCAGTCCTCGACCAACTCAGCGCGGCTGATCTGGATCTGCTTCGGCGCCTCGATGCCCACGCGGATATGCCCGTTGTGCTGACCTCGATGCATGTGGATGGTGATGCCATCGCGCAGTAGCAGCGCGAGTAGTTTCTCAGTGTCGACGCCGGGGTCGATGGTGAGGCGGATGGTCTCGCCTTCGCGGCGAGTGACGGTCAGAAATCCCATGGCGAAATCCTTTTCCGGTTGGGGAATGTGCGTCCTGCGCGAGCAGTCTAGAACAGGAAGACGAGCACCAAATGTGCAGCTGCGCGCAGTTCGAGGAGGTAGTCGATGTGCGGAGGTGTTGAGGCCCGCGAGGCTGAGAAGGTCTGGAAAATCTACTTCCCCAATCCCAAGGCAGCCCTACCAGTGCTTCTGGAAGGCTCCGGCCAGCTCGATTGGATTCAGTGGGGCCGGCGCAAGGAAGAGCCTGGCGAAGGTCCACCTGGTGGCTGGGCAAGGCTCAGCACTGTGCAGGCCGGCGGGTGGGCCAAGTATCGGCCGCGGCAAGGGCTGGCAATGGTGCAGCGCTTCATGGAGAAGGACGGTCATCCGGGCGACAAGAACCGACAGTCCCACTGGTTCGATGTGCCGGAGGGCTCCGCTTTGGAGTGCTTGGTCATTGGGGAGGGCGAGCAGCGCCGGGTGTATATCGTGACTACCAACGCACCGGCTGAGTACACCTGGATTCATGATCGATGGCCGCTTCTCGCAGGTAGCTGCTAGCCCTTGGGTATCGCTCCGAGCGACAAGGTGACTGGGCAGTCAGTGACATTATGAATTTTCGCATAATTCCACATAATTCTCATGATGAGGCTTCGATTGCCAGGACTCCTGGCTTGCGCGGTGATTAATTGTCGATTCTCCTGGTTATGCGCTCGTTCCTGTCCTCCTGCGACTTTATAGAGAATTATTCCAGGGCGATAATTATTGGCCTGGAATAATTCTCTATAAAAGGCTGGGGCAACCGGTTGATCACCTATCGGCCTTGCCCATGGCGGATCATGTTGTGTGGAGAGAGCTAATGCGGGGCGATGCCACGCGGCAGCTACCGGCTGTCGGTTAAAGCTGAGATTGTCCCTTCTCGATTTCGCCGAGTACTCTATCGCCCCTTGCAACGGCTCGAGCTCGATTAATCTGAGCGTCTCTAGTGAGAGCAGGATCACTGAAGGCTCAGCCGTTGAGCGCATCAGCTATAGTCGCCTAAAGGCAGTTGGTCAGGAGACTCACTTCCGAATGAATCCGTCTGACAAGCTGGGCGACCATTTAGAACATTGGAGATTGGGATGACAAAGCCTGTTGCCGTCGCAAACTGGTTTGTGAACAACCTAAGCGACCATGCGGCTGGCGAGGTCGTAACGCATCTGCAGGTGCAGAAGCTTCTCTACTTCGCGCAAGCTTGGCATTTGATGGCCTTAGATCGGCCATTGTTTGATGAAGACATGCAAGCATGGCCTCATGGTCCGGTAGTACCTTCCGTTTGGCACGAATTTAAGCGCTACGGCTGGCAACCGATCGTACCTGGTGGCGCATCCGAAGGTATTGATGCGGACTCTCTTAATATATTGGAGCAGGTTCGCGATGCTTACGGCTCATTTGCTGCCAAGAAGCTTGAAGCTATGACTCACTCCGAGCGTCCTTGGATCAGCGCCCGCGGCGGCCGCGACCCTGAGGAGCGTTGCGAGGAAGTGATTTCAAAGGACTCAATTCTTAGCTTCTATAAGGAGGTTTACGGGGAGTTGGAAGATGGTGAAGAAACTACCCAAGGATAAAATACACCAGCAAGCACAGTCCGCTAGCAAGCTATCTCCCATTGAAGAGAAAGTCTTTTCTCTTAATAACACAATGAACGGCGGCTCGGCTGACAATGAAAACCCATTTGTCACACTAAAATATTTTTGCAACGCCTTTGAGTGCTTTTCTGCATGGGAGAAAGATGAGCTCAAAAGTTTCAGCGACTTTATTTCTGCGCTTCGCGATCGAACCTGGCGCCAGGTTTTAGAAACCAGCGGGAAAGGCGATAACAAAGCCGGTTTAGCCTATACGCAGTACGATATAGCCACTATAAAAAATGGCGCCGAAGAACATCTGAAGAGAGTGCGAAAGCAGATCGGAGACGACATCACATTCTTCGAACTACGAGTGAACCAAAAAATGCGCGTTCATGGTTTTCGAGCAAAAGCCGCATTCTTTTTAGTTCTACTGGATCGCGAGCATCGAGTTTTTCCTTCCTGAGCCAAACCGCCAAGTGGCAGGTTTTCTCTACCACGCTTTCTCTAAGCGTAGAGTTCTATCGGTATAGCATTCGTTCTGACCAACCGCCGCTCGCAGCAGCTAGTAAAAAGCCAGGCAATACCTGGCTTTTTCATCCAACGAGATAGGCCCTACTGCAACCAGCCTTGAACCTTCGCAGCCCCGTACTTGTCTTTCCAAGCCTTCAGCACTTTATTGTTGCCGCCTTTGGTTTCTACAATCTCGCCAGTTTCTTCGTTTTTGTAAACTTTGAGCTGGCGCTGACGGCGGTTTCCTCTAGTGGTAGGAACAGGTGTTGCTCCAAGAGAGCAGGCCTGCGGATCGAGCAGAGCAATGATTCCCTTCAGGCCAAATCCATATTCAGCCATCAATTCGCGAAGCTTCTCCTCAAACTCAATCTCTCGCTTAAGTCCATCGTCATTTTTCAGCTCATTTAGCTGTTTAAGTTGGGCGGCGAGTTGGGCTTCAAGTGCCTTGAATTCAGCAAGTTTGGACATACATCGGCCTTTTCTAAGGAATGGCTGGGGAGCACCACTCTACTTGGAGGCTGGTTTTGGTGAAAGATGTCATAAGGTCAGACCTAGCGTTGCCGCCAAGAGCCATCCCGCGAGAGCGCTCGAGGAGTTCAGAAAAGGCGTTGCCAGTCCCTGTTAGCGAGCTCTCTACACACTTCAGGGGCGCCACCAAAGCATCGCCTCGATACGCTCATCATTTGCGCCACGGAGTGGTATGTGACCGGTAATCCATCCTGGTTCAGAAGCACACCATTTGCGCCTGTCAAAAGAGCATGGCCGGCTACGACATCATGCGCGCCCACCGATACAAGGGACGCACCTGCGATTGCATCACCGACGGCAACTCGTGCTAACCGATAGGCAATGCTTGGCATGGGACAACAATTAGCGGGCGAACATAACTCTGCATTCAGGTCAGCTTTACTACCTGCAGCTGTACTCATCAGAACCTGGCTACCAGACGTTAGTGGCCCACGTTGCAACCCTGAAAGAACTTCCTCCCCATTGCGAATGACGCGGGAGCATCCTTCCGCCCAAGCAATGCAATCAGGACCACGGTCGACCGTGATCGGCGCATAGACCACGCCAAGAACCGGCCTAGAACCACGCAGTAGCCCGACAGAAATAGCTGATCCCTGTCGCCCGAGCAGGAAATCTCTAGTCCCGTCGTTGGGATCAACAACCCAACAGTATTCATGCCCAGAAAGGTGATAGCCGGTTTCCTCTCCCCAGAAATCGCAGCCCAGCAGTTCAAGCAAGCTTTTGCGTAGAAGTACTTCGATCTCTGTGTCCACGCTTGCTTTATCCCCCGAGCCCCTGGGCCCACCTGAGCGCTTCCACTCAGCAGCCAGCAGTTTGCCAGCCAACTGCACGCACTTGGTAACTGGGGCTAGTAACTCGACGCAGCTCATACAAGCCTCCAAAAGCAAGAAGTTAGTGCCCCACAAGCCTCAGATGAAGACTTAGAAAAGCGCTAACAACTGATAGTGATAGCGCTGTGAGAAACTCAGTCGGTAGAGCGAAGTGGAATCGGAGTCGCTCGGGGAAAGCCCCAACGAGAACCCGCAAATTGATGGCGCAGCATCATCGCTCGACGGGCACCTCAACTCGTAGCTTGGTGCCAGCTCGCTGATCAGATCTTCGACTATGTCAGGCGGAGCATGCACCCGACTGAGAATGGCTAAATCTTCGGGCAGGTCATCAGCCACTCGTTGAGAGAACCCTTCAAGGGTCGACTCTGCCAACACATACAACCAAGCCTGGTCATCAGCCGCTCCAGTTCGACGCAAAACACGCCCTAACACCTGGCGGTAATGCAACTCCGTGCGAATACGGCTGAGGTAGCAACAAACCTGCAATCGGGGGATATCTGTCCCTTCGCTGATCATCCCCACAGCTACGATCCAACGAGAAGCGCCATGCCTGAACTCGTTAATTCCATCCTGAGCACGTTTATCTCTGTTGGTCACGATTCGGCATGATTCACCCCTAGCCTCAAGTGCCAGCGCTACTTGGTGCGCATGCTCAACATCAGTGGCAACCACCAGACCGCCTGCATCCGGCTTAACCTTTCTGAGGTCATCGAGTTTTGCGATCGCAAGACCGAGCATCTGACTGATGATTTCAGGGTTCCGAAGCAGCTCCTCATAGGAAACCGGGGACTCACAGAGCAACTGATTAAAACTAGGGAAAAGTCGTACTGGGTTGTCACCACTGGACTCCTCCGTCAGCTTCACAGAGTGATTGTCCAGCAGCACGATGCGAGGGGCGCGACAAACATTATCTGAAATGGCCTCGCGGAGCCCGTAGCGGTAGTCGCAGACTAATCGACCTTCTGCTGTCGAATAGCGAGCCAGTGCAATGCCCTTATCATCGGAACGCCAAGGCGTCCCTGAGAGCGCCAAGGTGAAGGCTGCCTGATCCTGGACGTTCTGGATGATTTGCTGGCCCCAAGCATTGCTCAGAAGGAGATCATGACCGGCGCAATGATGAATCTCATCGAAAATAGCCAACACTCGATAGTTTTCTAGGAGCGCCCAGAAAGCTTCATCCTGGTAGTCCATTGCCTGATAGGTACAAGCAGCTCCCACAGCACCAATGAGACCATCAAGGCGCCTACCCAAGACCTTGGAAAAGGTAGATCGGAAACCTTCGACGACTTGGCACGAGGGTGCGAAACAGAGCACAAGATCGATCTTGTCCAGCTGGAGCAAGCGATTGGCAAGCTCTGCAGCCATCCAAGTCTTTCCAGCCCCAGGCGTAGCCTGACAGAAGAAGTGCGGCGCAACAGCGTACCGTTCTAGGGCAGCATCAATGCATCGACGCTGCCATTCTCTTAGCGTCGACTTCATGCTTTGGGTGCGAAGGTCTTTAGAGTTTTCTCGACCGCTCGAAGGTGCCCAAGAAGCCGAGAGCTTCGATCTCGCGCGTCGAAATATTCCACTTCAACCCTAGGCTTTAGGTGGGGCATGTCATCAAGGAGTTGCTTGTACCGCTCCGTTTCGCCCATCGACGTCAGAAAGTCGAGGCGAATTTCCTTCTGCAGTGATTCCAAATGCTCTAGTACGTCTGCCTCCGTGACGGAAGGGGACACCGAAGCTGAACTCCCAACCTGTGGTAACTCCAGCAGTGGAGGAGAAGTCGAAGTGAATCTGCCATCCACAAGCTCAAGATCAAGACCTGAAGGGATTGGTCCTAGATGGTAGACCTGACCGCGCTTTCGTCGCACTTCGTCGTAGGTAACCCAGCCCACGCGCAGCATCCGTCGAATCTGCTCATACACGTAATAACGAACTTCCGTGATGTCAAAGCTCACGCTGCCTAAGCACTGGGCGTAGGCGTCACGCAGATCACGAGTCGTAAATTTCGCGAACCTATCCTGCTGCAGCAGCTGGTACAGCCGACTATCGAAAGTGAATGAATCCGATTTCATGCGGGTACCTGGAACGGGTCGCGCGGAACAGCCGAAAATACGGATTATAGTCCGTGGCCGAATAGTCCGCAAACACAGGATAGTGCCGGCTCACAAGAGCCGAGGCGGCCATGGGTCAGCTTGCGATCGCATTGGGCAAGTCAATCCGAGCACATAGGAAAGCCAAGGGCATTCCACAGGATGCCCTAGCGTTGGCATGCAAAATTGATCGGAGCTACATGGGACGTATCGAGCGAGGCGAGGTAAACCTCACTGTTGAAAAGCTGTACAAAATTGCAGAAATACTTCAGTGCGAGCCAGCGGCACTACTTCCCGCAGTCTTCTGACTCACCACCTAACGCCCTACAGTGAGCCTATTAGGTTTCCTTTGATGGAAGCTTGATCACCTTGGCTGCTTTGCCTGCTTTCCTGAACAGCGGGGTCTCCTCCAAGAACTCAGCAGGGTCGATATTCTTTCTCCTAGCAATCATCGAGGCGTAGAGCACTCTTTCCCGCTCCCTGCTCAGCTGCCGGGTTAATTCTTCGACCTGCGCCTTCAGCTTAACGATCTGTTGGTCGTATTCGCGGATCCTGGCAGTTTCCAAAGAAACTACCTGATCAAAGTACTGCTCTCCTCCTGCGTAGTTCTTTGTCAGGCTTTTAACACGCTGAAACTCGCGGACAAAATCCTTGTTTCGCCAGAGAGTAGGCTTGGATATACCGCATTTCTCCACCATGTAATTCCAGCAGAAGAGCTCTGGTGAAATCAATTGCCTCTCAAACTGCTGGAGAGTAGAGAAAGCAACATCCCATTGATTAGCAGATATAGTCACTATCAAGTCGCCCCGCACTGAAAGACACAGTCACTCGGGATAGAACCCTCATGAACAAATGGTTGATAGTCTTGACTTTGTTCAACCTGCTCCTGAGTGAGAACAATATCAGAACGATCCAGTATGTAACTTGCATTTCTGAAAACCGTCATTTGATGCTCAATATGCATCTCAACAGACTCAACCGGAACGTCCGGCCTATTAATTGCTTCGAATAACCTGGAAAGCTCATTCTCTGCGCGACTGCGCTCCGCCTCGATCTGCTTTACTTGTATTGGATCAGACATATCCACTACAAATTCCCGACAACCTTTCCCAGCATTTCCGGTTAAGCATTTTAGGTGAAACTCACAGGGCTTGAGGTTGATGTCGCGAAAACAATGACCGAGGGGGCCATAATGAACAGTTTGCAGAGTGTTGTTGAGGTAGCCTTGGATATGCTCATCTGAAACATTAGTCCCAGACCAAGACTTGACCTTATTGGCTAGCTCACCAATGAACCTAGACTGCTCAGAGAGCATCAATTCACTTACTTTAGCGGCCCGCTCTCGTGGAGTCTGATGATCATAATGATCGCCTTGACTGTCAGTTCTACCCATCCATTTATTCACGATACTTGCAGCTAAGCCCGCGCGAAAAAGAGAATTGGTTTGCCAATGCCTTCCCTTGTGGCTTTGAAAAGACTTAATCAGCTTCTCATCTGCAGCAATGCCATAGCGGAAGAACGCCGAGCGGGCAATATTGGTCGGCTTTATTACATGCAGTACAGCATGATAATCAAAGATGGAAGGTAAGTATTCATTATACACGCCACCCAGAGAGGCCGGAACCAAGAACAGGTAATCAGATACCTGCTGATTTATTCCAAAGGATGCAGAGCTTATTTGCATCCCATCCGCCAAGAATTCTTCCTTAATATCCTCAACTAGCGCCGCAGAAACTCTAGAGTTAATTGAAACAAAAGAGCTCTCCACAGCATCAATAATACTGCTTTGATCAATTAGAAAGCCATACGCAGCACGATATCTAAGCTCTGATGGCAGAGGTGATGGTCTATAGAAATTTTTTCGCGCACTAGAAAGCTTTAAAAATGAGTAAAAGCTTCTCTCTGAATCGAGTGCCACTGAGGTCAGTGTCTTCTGGTTAAAAAACTCAGGGAATAACTGCTCAGCATCAAGCACAGGAATGTACTTGGCTTTATCATATCCGCCACCCACAACCGTACGCACTGCAAGTAGGGCGTCCGCGCGACTTAGATAGACAGTTCGACGCCCGTGTAAAGAGGGCTCCCCGGTGAATGCAAAACATTCAAAGGATGACATGATCCAGAGTTTCAATTTATCTTTGAATGCGAAACGATCTTTAGACCCGTTCTTAGCCGGCTGACGGCCATGGAGGATTTCGAAAACCTCATCGTAAAGCAAAAAGCCGCGCCTTAACTCGACAAGCTCTTTGATGCGCTTCTTAAGATCCCTACCTTGCACATAGTGAGCGCATTTTTTCTTGCCTAATGGCTTAGAAATCAAATTGAAGCCATTGGCTCTATAGAATTTCAGAAGCGAAGCAGCAGACGTAGAACTCGAAGCAACTGGTAGATATTCAGCAAGATTCTTCAGCTCAATCATTTCATCGTCTGAAACGCTTTTCAAAAGATGCAGACGAGATTTTGTGTCGGCGACATTCGAGCGGACCTTGCAGTGCAACCTCTCGAGAGCGTTCTGCACTTCGGACTCAATTTTATTTGCTCTTGCGTGGAATCGCTCTTTCAACTCGTCAGCAAAGGAGCCGTTCTCAATGCTCAAAGCCCGAGCTCTGTAGGGCTGGCAAATATTATTGATGCTATCAACCGCATCGCTGAATGCAGACCGCCATATGGTAGGGACATATCTAGCAATGGGCTCAGACCCTTTTTCGGTCCAGACCCGGCAATACATTTCTCCGCCTATCTCAACCAAACAATTTTTGGGGAGACGAAGAATTTCACCTATTCTCAGACCCAATCCAAACTGAAAGACCTGAGTTAAAACTGCAAGATAATCAATTTGCGCTCTAAGGCTCCCATCCCACTGCGTCTTGATAGCCCATTTTAACGCGATTATTGCCTTAATAAGCTCTGGAAGGGGCAGTTTGTCACCAGCCTCCAAGCGGCCATATTTATCTCTCTCCTCAAGGTCGTGTGCACCAATCAGATCGAAGTTCTGCGGTGCCAACCCGGAGTCGAATAAGAAACGAACAAAGTAGTTAATCGCTCTACAAGGACCTGCGGGATATTTGTACCTCGACTGCAAAAAGCCAAAGGTGCGAAAGTAATAGTCCTGATCTAGGTCTACCAGGGAAGTGGAGCCTTGCGATACGAAATTTTTAATGGGTGAAATCAAATCGCGCACGCGCGAGAAAGAAACTTGCTTGCTTGAGGCTCGTCTTTCCCATAAATAATTTACAATAAAGACCTTATTCAATAGCGTCAGCTCTTGGCTGCATGAGCCTCTAGCAAATAAGTTTAATTTTTCCCGCCCCTTATATCTCCAAACATCCTCCTGCCAGGTAGAGCCTTTAAAGACAACAAGCTTTGAAAATTGCACCTCAGCACTGCTTGCAAGTTTCTTTAGCTTTAGCAGCAACTCTTCATGCAGGATATCTCTAACCACTTTAACCTGCATTAGAATTCCTTAGAATTAATCAGCAAAACTTCATTGCCTTCTGAATACGCTATGGCGGCATGACAACCGGCAATTGCCTGGTCAATTACTGACACGACATTGGCTGTACTAATCATAAGTAATTGTTCCTTTCTCTCTATTAGTCCCTCCAATGCGGCCTCATGCGCTACAGTACTTTTGTTCGGACAAAATCTACTGCAGGAGTAGCAAGTAATGGCTGGCTCCTCAAAGCAAATCGACTTTGATGCACACTTCCCAATAACATTGAAATTTCTGGGCTCACAAACCTGGCTATATACATTACCCTTGAGCTCACCTTCCTTCATCCATGCAGCCGTAAAGTGTTTCTGCTCAATGCGGTTCAGCGTCGCAGCCTCAAGAATTTCCCACATTTCGTGAGTAAAGCGAAAATAATGCTTAATACTACTTGTGCCTTCATGATCCAAAAGATCAGCTACTTCTTCAGGGGTGCAACCAGACATAACAGCCTGGGTCCCTACCGTGTATCGAAATCTATAAGCACACAAGTTGAATCTCTTACCGGTTCTAGGCGACAGAGGCAGTCTATGCTCATTACCCCAAAGCATATAATTAATTCGGCATGAAGATTTATGATACTGCACGGACATCTTCGCTTCATCCGCGAAATAATCACTCGAAATTCTCTCGTCATCTTCCCAATAGTGACTCCCTCGGGAATTACCGTCGGCCTCTAGATCTATAGCCTTAGGCGAAATAAATATGGGTAACTCCCCAGGATCGAAACCAATCGGGGTATCGGAAGAATTAATATAAAATTCTAGTAGATTGGCTGTTCTTTCTGAGAGAAGCCTGGAGCTGAACTTACTTCTTCTTTTAGCAGATCGCTGTTTCACACGCGGAACGTTCAAGTATCGAACGCCAGTTACAACGTCTTTGATGAAGTCTTTTCGCTTCAGCATAGAAAGCTGAATAGGCCTCAAGCCGAAACACAAACAGAGGTCCAAGATCAGACGAAAAGCTAGCGGGAGCGATTCGTTGTCTACTTGAGCAGATAGTATGGTGATCTCTTCTTTGCTAAATGGACCTCTTTCCTCATCCATCATAAAGAGAGACAAATACGAATTTTTTCTTCCCGAGTAGTCACGAAGCCTCATAAAATCTTCGTACTTATCTAGACACAACCATTCATATTCATGCAAGAGAGCGAACCGCAAGAATTCTTTGCAAGTCGAAATAAACTGCTGCCTATGTCTTCCGTTTAACGCAGAAACCTCATCAAGGAAGTCATTTAGACTAGTCCCTCTAGTCAACTCTTTAGCAAGCCTGTCGATGAATTTGAATTTATGCCGGACAGTTGAAGAAAGATTCCGCTCTAAAATATATCGCAAATAGCTTGCAACGATTCCCTTTAAGTCATAATCCAGATAATTTATATACTCAGACCTGAGATATGTGAACTCACTAGTATCATCGGGAACTATTATTACGTTTCGAAAGTCACCCTTAGAATCAAGTAGCTCAACTCGGTAACCTAGACGACTGCTTACGAATCTCTCATTCTCTTGGATATCTGAAATAATTTCAGCAGTAGGTGAAAGGCGTACATCCTTAGCTGAAATCATTGCTTATTTTCCTGCGAACGAAGTATCTCCTCCTGTAGAAGAACTTGCAGGCCTGCAACTTTGGCTTGTATTGACCCTCTAGAATAACGGTCAGGCATATCACTGTTTCTAGCCCAGCCTCCCGCTGCCTCCTGAATAGGCGCCTTCATTATCTTGCGGCTTAATCCACTAGCTCCTTTGAATTTCTTATCCAGCGCTTGATTCAGAAGATCATGAAATGTGTTACGTAGGCGGTGGGGGCTTAACAATCCAGAAAACTCAGGGTGCCGCAGGATAAGTTCATTCAATATCGAGTTTGGCGTTTGGACCGACAATGGATTTCCATCACGGCATGAAAGAAATAAATAGCTAGATCTCTGCCAGCCTTCGAACTCTTTTCTTACATGGACTATGTAATGCTCAATCAGGGATGCGAAATCATCGTGTAACTCAACTTGCCGACCATAGGTTTTTACGGACGGAGACTCTGCGCGCGGATAGTTGATTACATCAGTGTTCTTCAATATATCGAAATACTTCCTCCTACCCGTAAGCTGAAAATCGTTCAGCTTTAATAGTAGCGTCTCACCCTTTCTATTCCCCGCAAGCATCAGAAGCAGCAGAAATATATAGTTCCGCCACTTCACCTTTGACGACTTCCAAGGATTACTCTTATTACTATAATCAGGGTCGATGATAGTTATGAACTTCACCTGCAGCTCAGGAGTAAGGCCAATCTTGTCTTTCCTGTCGCCCTTGTAAGGAGACTTAAGGTACAGCTTAAATCCTGCGTCCATTCGTTCATATAAACGCTTTGCTGCCTTTAGCTGCTGTATATTTCGCGAATACTGCCCCTCGTAAAAGAGCCAAAGGTATTCTAAAAATTTTCTTGCTCCCCGCATTCTAGCGCTATACCAGTTCTCGCCCACTCGCTCCCCGGATTGTAGGCCGTATCCACAATATGAGGAGAATGACTCAATCTCACCGATAGTGAACGGCACAAGATCCACTATCCGCTGAATCAAATTAATATTCTTGCTCTCGCAGAACCTATACAGGGCCAGAATTGAATTCTGGTCCACCCTTATTGTGTTAGGTTTCGCACCATTATCGAATCGTTGTAGTGCATATGCTCCGGCAAATAGATCAATTTGATCGTTTTCAGCCACGAGCTGGAGTTTGAGCCCACCTAACTTAGTGAACTCAACTTGGACTAATGAATATCGAGAGGGCTTCAAATGACACACCGCACAAGAACGAGCGCGGCAGCCTAGAGGCAGCTAGATGAGGAGTCAATAATGAAACGAATTAACAGCTATACGATCATTTTTTCCGAGATGAAAAAAATGAAACACGTTTCAAGCCGCTGTAGAGAATGCATAAAATGAAAAGCCCCGACTAGCGGGGCTTACAGAGAGTTATCCACAGAAAATGAGATAATCTCTATTTAATTCACCGCATCCTTCAGGGACTTGCCCGGCTTGAAGGCCACGGTGTTGCTGGCCTTGATCTTGACCGGGGCGCCGGTCTGCGGGTTCTTGCCGGTACGGGCACCGCGATGGCGTTGGAGGAAGGTGCCGAAGCCGACCAGGGTGACACTGTCCTTGCGGTTCAGCGCACTGGTGATTTCTTCGAGCACGGCGTTGAGTACGCGATTGGCCTGGTCTTTGGTCAGATCGGCCTTTTCGGCGATGGCCGCGGCGAGTTCAGGTTTGCGCATAGATGCCTCTTTGACGGTTTGTTGTTGTTGTGTCCGTGCTGTCCGTCCAGAACAGCGCCAAAGGCGCCGCAACGGCTCTGCGCTGCGGCAGACCCGGGGAGAATGGCATGCCATCCGGCACCGCGCCAGTACTGCCCGCCAGTTTGCCGGGTCGATCACAGGACGAAACGGACAGAGCAGCCGCCATTTCAGCCATCGACCGGGCACCTCCGGCAAACGGCCCACAAATGCAAACGGCGGCCCGCAGGCCGCCGTTGCCGGTGGATAACGCCTTGGATCAGCCGATCTCGATCATCTCGAAGTCGGCCTTGCCCACGCCGCAGTCCGGGCACAGCCAGTCCGCCGGCACGTCTTCCCAACGGGTGCCGGGCGCGATGTCGTCATCGGGCCAACCCAGGCTCTCGTCGTAGATCAGGCCACAGACCACACATTGCCACTTCTTCATCGTCTACCTCATCGCGGGCCGTCTTCTGGTGGACGCTACCCTGGCTAAGAACCTGTTCACGCTCTTCTGGATTAGAGCCAGACAAGGCAAAAACAGTTGAGGAAGCGCAGTTTACGACTTGTAAATGAGCATTCCGAAACTGTTTTTAACGCCGTATGGCCGACAGCCAGGAGATCGTGGGCAGGTTCTAAAAAATCAGCAGGCTTTGTACTGGTATGCGGGGCTCCGTGCAAGTGCCTGGCACGGGCGTCCGTCGTGTTAAGCTCGCCGCCTTCCACAGGTTAGCCGAAGCCGTTGTCGTGCCCACCTCCGCCCTCGCCCACCCTCCCCGCTGGCTCAACGCCGCCCAATTGCACCCGGTGCCGGCGCCGCTGCTGCGCGACTGGCTGTTCGACCAGGGCTCGCTGACCCGCCGCCTCACCGCCCTCAGTGCGGACCACTTCGCCGTGCAACCGCTGGAGCAGGGCTGGCAGGTGCTGCGCGCCGACGAATGCGCCGCCCTGCAGGTGCCGGCCGGCAGCCTGGGCTGGGTGCGCGAGGTGTTCCTGCTCGGCGCCGGCCAGCCCTGGGTGTTCGCCCGCAGCGTGGCGGCGCGCCACGCGCTGGAAGGCTCCGGCTTCGAACTGGGCAAGCTGGGCAGCCGCTCCCTGGGCGAGCTGCTGTTCAGCGACCGCGCCTTCGCCCGCGGCGAGCTGCAGGCCTGCCGCTACCCGGCGGCCTGGCTGCCGGCCGAGGTGCGCGCCGAGCAGCTCTGGGGACGGCGCTCCTGCTTCCGCCGCGACGGTCTCGGCGTGCTGGTAGCCGAGGTGTTCCTGCCGGCGCTCTGGGAGCGTGCGCAGGCCATCGGATAAGCCCCTACCCGGACAAAACCCCGTCATTCCCGCGCAGGCGGGAATCCATACTCAGATCGAAACACCGCGTTCCTGGGTCCCCGCATGCGCGGGGACGACGGGGCATGGGGATGTGCACACCGCCATCGCCCCACCCGTTCGCCCTGGGAGCGCGCGTCCCGAAACCAGACGCCGCCCTCGCTACGGGCCGTGCCACTGCTCGTATAATCGGCGCTCCTGGCACGGAGACCCGCCGATGTATCAATCCTTCCTGCTCGCCCTCAACCGCCTGCACCCGCGCACCTGGGACTTCGTCCAGCTGATGCGCCTGGACAAGCCCATCGGCATCTACCTGCTGCTGTGGCCGACCCTCTGGGCCCTGTGGGTGGCCAGCAAGGGCGTGCCGAGCCTCAAGCTGCTGCTGATCTTCGTCCTCGGCACCCTGTTCATGCGCGCCGCCGGCTGCGTGATCAACGACTACGCCGACCGCAACTTCGACGGCCACGTGGCACGCACCAAGGCGCGGCCACTGGCTGACGGCCGGGTGACACCGCGCGAGGCGCTGATCCTGTTCGCCGTGCTGGTGGGCATGAGCTTCGTGCTGGTGCTGTTCACCAACCTGACCACCTTCCTGCTGTCCTTCGGCGGCCTGGCCCTGGCGGCGTGCTACCCCTTCATGAAGCGCTACACCTACTACCCCCAGGTGGTGCTGGGCGCGGCCTTCTCCTGGGGCATGCCGATGGCCTTCAGCGCGGTGACCGGCGAACTGCCGCCGGCCGAGGCCTGGCTGCTGTACATCGCCAACCTGCTGTGGACGGTGGCCTACGACACCTACTACGCGATGACCGACCGCGAGGACGACCTGAAGATCGGGGTGAAGTCCACCGCCATCCTGTTCGGCGACGCCGACCGCATCATCATCCTCACCCTGCAGGGCCTGGCCCTGCTGTGCCTGGCCATGGCCGGCGCGCGCTTCAGCCTGGGCACCTGGTTCCTGTTCGGCCTGTTCGCCGCCGCCGCCTGCTTCGCCTGGGAGTTCTGGAGCACCCGCGACCGCGACCCGCAGAAGTGCTTCGCCGCCTTCCTGCACAACCACTGGGCCGGGCTGGCGATCTTCGCCGGCATCGTGGTGGACTACGCCGTGCGCTAGGCGCCGCCGAGCCTCGCGGCCTTTCGCCAGAGCCGCCGGCCCAGCCAGGTGATCCCGAGCGGGATCACCCAGCCGATGCCCGCCAGGGGAATCAGCCAGTAGGATTCGGCGGACTTCGGGCCACTCAGCCAGAAGAAGCCGCCATGGGTGTCTACGACGAACAGCACGCTGAACATCACCGCGCTCAGCAGGATCGCGCCCAGGTTCGGCGCCCAGTAGGCGGCGAAGACGAAGCCGAACCAGAAGGCAGATAGCTCGGCATAGGCAAGGTTGTTCGGAGGCCCCAGCCAGCGCATCAGCGAATACACGCCGACCGAGGCGAGCAGGTAGGCCGTCGCATAGGCTATCGACTTCGTCTTTCATTAGTATCCGGACAGCTTCATCGCCAGGGCTCCTTGTCCATCGAAAAGTCCTTTTCGAAGCGTACCTGCCAGCCTCCGGCAAAACCGTCGAACACGCCCCTGTTCCGGAAACCAAGCCTTCGAAGTTCGCGTTCGTATGGCGCCAGTACAGTCCTCATACCTGTCACATCGCTGCAATAATTCTGTTATCTAATGCGGCGCAAGACAGACGACCCGAGGCTCGACCCATGGTTGGCAAGAACATCCTGATCGTTGACGACGAAGCGCCCATCCGAGAGATGATCGCGGTGGCCCTGGAGATGGCCGGCTACGATTGCCTGGAGGCGGAGAACACCCAGCAGGCCCACGCCCTGATCGTGGACCGCAAGCCGGACCTGATCCTGCTCGACTGGATGCTGCCGGGCACCAGCGGCATCGAGCTGGCGCGCCGCCTCAAGCGTGACGAGCTGACCGACGACATCCCGATCATCATGCTCACCGCCAAGGGCGAAGAGGACAACAAGATCCAGGGCCTGGAAGTCGGCGCCGACGACTACATCACCAAGCCCTTCTCGCCACGCGAGCTGGTGGCCCGCCTCAAGGCCGTGCTGCGCCGCACCGGCCCGAGCGACGGCGAGGCGCCGATCGAGGTCGGCGGCCTGCTGCTCGACCCGATCAGCCACCGCGTCACCATCGACGGCAAGCCGGCCGAGATGGGCCCCACCGAATACCGCCTGCTGCAGTTCTTCATGACCCACCAGGAGCGCGCCTACACCCGCGGCCAGCTGCTCGACCAGGTCTGGGGCGGCAACGTCTACGTCGAGGAGCGCACCGTCGACGTGCATATCCGCCGCCTGCGCAAGGCGCTCGGCGAGGCCTACGAGAATCTGGTGCAGACGGTGCGCGGCACCGGCTATCGTTTCTCCACCAAGAGCTGACCCGATCAAGGACGCCCTGCGTTGAACCAGAACTGGCGTGGCGCCATCGGCCGCCATCTGTTGCTGCTGCTGATGGCCTGCGGCCTGCTCGGCCTGATCACCGGCGAGTACGCCTGGGCCCTGGTCGTCGGTATCGGCGGCTACCTGCTGTGGCACCTCAAGCAGCTGCTGCGCCTGCACAAGTGGCTGCGCGAGCGCCAGCCGGACGAGGCGCCGCCCGAAGGATACGGTCTGTGGGGCGAGGTGTTCGACAACATCTACCACCTGCAGCGCCGCGACCAGCGCGTGCGCGGCCGCCTGCAGGCGGTGATCGACCGGGTGCAGGAGTCCACCGCGGCCCTGCGCGACGCGGTGATCATGCTCGACGCCGAAGGCAATCTGGAGTGGTGGAACCTCGCCGCCGAGCAGTTGCTGGGCCTGAAGACGCCCCAGGACAGCGGCCAGTCGATCACCAACCTGGTGCGCCACCCGCGCTTCAAGGACTACTTCGAGGCCGGCCAGTACCAGGAGGCGCTGGAGCTGCCCTCGCCGGTCAACGACCGCCAGCGCCTGCAGCTGCAGATCACCCAGTACGGCAACCACGAACACCTGATGCTGGTCCGCGACGTCACCCGTCTCTACCAGCTGGAACAGATGCGCAAGGACTTCGTCGCCAACGTGTCCCACGAGCTGCGCACCCCGCTGACGGTGATCACCGGTTATCTGGAGACCCTGCTCGACAACGTCGAGGACGTGAATCCGCGCTGGCTGCGTGCCCTGCAGCAGATGCAGCAGCAGGGCGCGCGCATGCAGAACCTGCTCAACGACCTGCTCCTGCTGGCCAAGCTGGAGGCCACCGACTACCCGTCGGACAACCAGCCGGTGGCCGTCGACCTGCTGCTGCTGAGCATCCGCAACGACGCCCAGGCGCTCTCCGGCGCGCGCAGCCACCGGATCAGCCTGGAGGCGGACAACCAGATCCGCCTCAAGGGCAGCGAGGCGGAACTGCGCAGCGCCTTCTCCAACCTGATCTTCAACGCGGTGAAGTACAGCCCCGACGAGAGCGAGATCCGCATCCGCTGGTGGGGCGACGAACAGGGCGCCCACTTCAGCGTGGCCGACAGCGGCATCGGCATCGAGGCCAAGCACCTGCCGCGCCTGACCGAGCGCTTCTACCGGGTCGACTCCAGCCGCGCCTCCAACACCGGCGGCACCGGCCTCGGCCTGGCCATCGTCAAGCACGTGCTGCTGCGCCACCGGGCCCGGCTGGACATCGCCAGCGTGCCGGGCAAGGGCAGCACCTTCACCTGCCATTTCCCGGCCCAGCAGGTAAGCCGACGCGGCTGATGCTCGGCGGCGGCTTGCAATCGCCCTTGCCAGCCGCCAACCTGTAGCGATCTTCCGCCAGCCCCGACCACCATGGACCCTTCCTCGAGTCTTTCCACCTCCGCGTTGTTCGCCGACATCGGCCTCGTCCTGTTCGCCCTCTTCCTCGTTCTGCTCAACGGCTTCTTCGTGGCCGCCGAGTTCGCCATGGTCAAGCTGCGCGCGACCAAGGTGGAAGCCATCGCCGAGCAGCACGGCTGGCGCGGCAACATCCTGCGCACCGTGCACAACCAGCTGGACGCCTACCTCTCCGCCTGCCAGCTGGGCATCACCCTGGCCTCCCTGGGCCTGGGCTGGGTCGGCGAGCCGGCCTTCGCCGAGCTGCTCACGCCGCTGCTGGGCATGATCGGCATCGAGTCGGAGAAGCTGATCCACGGCATCGCCTTCTTCATCGCCTTCTTCATCATTTCCTACCTGCACATCGTGGTCGGCGAGCTGGCGCCCAAGTCCTGGGCGATCCGCAAGCCGGAGCTGCTGTCGCTGTGGACCGCCGCGCCGCTGTACACCTTCTACTGGCTGATGTACCCGGCCATCTACCTGCTCAACGCCAGCGCCAACGCCATCCTGCGCGTCGCCGGCCAGGGCGAGCCGGGACCGCACCACGAGCACCACTACAGCCGTGACGAGCTGAAGCTGATCCTCCACTCCAGCCGCGCCCGCGACCCCAGCGACCAGGACATGCGCGTGCTGGCCTCGGCCGTGGAGATGGGCGAGCTGGAGGTGGTGGACTGGGCCAACTCCCGCGAGGACCTGGTCTACCTCGACCTGGGCGCCCGGCTGGACGAGGTGTTCACCCTGTTCCGCCGGCACAAGTTCAGCCGCTACCCGGTGTACGACGAGGACAGCGCCAGCTTCGTCGGCGTGCTGCACATCAAGGACCTGCTGCTGCAGCTGTCGCTGTTCGAGATGCTGCCGTCGAAGTTCAACCTGGCCGAACTGATGCGCCCGCTGGAGCGGGTCACCAAGCACATGCCGCTGTCCGCCCTGCTGGAGCAGTTCCGCAAGGGCGGCGCGCACTTCGCCCTGGTCGAGGAGGCCGACGGCAAGGTGGTCGGTTTCCTGACCATGGAAGACGTGCTGGAGGTGCTGGTCGGCGACATCCAGGACGAGCACCACAAGGCCGAGCGCGGCCTGCTCGCCTACCAGCCGGGCAAGCTGCTGGTGCGCGGCGACACCCCGCTGTTCAAGATCGAGCGCCTGCTGGGCATCGACCTCGACCATATCGAGGCCGAGACCCTGGCCGGCCTGGTCTACGAGAGCCTGAGCCGCGTCCCGGAAGAGGACGAGGTACTGGAGACCGAGGGCCTGCGCATCACAGTGAAGAAGATGAAGGGGCCCAAGATCGTCCTGGCCAAGGTGCTCAAGCTGGACTGAGCACGGCCACCCGACCCGCCGCCTCGCGCGGCGCGGCAGTGGCGCGGATGAGGTCGGCGGCCTTCTCGCCGATCATGATGCACGGCGCGTTGGTGTTGCCGCTGATCAGCGTCGGCATGATCGAGGCGTCCGCCACGCGCAGGTTGTCCAGGCCGCGCACCTTCAGCTCCGGCGTCACCACCGCCGCGTCGTCCGTGCCCATCTTGCAGGTGCCCACCGGGTGGAACACGGTGGCGGCGCAGTCGCGCAGGTGCGCCAGCAGCTGCTCGTCGCTGCGCACCTGCGGCCCCGGCAGCATTTCCTCGCCGCGAATGGCGTCGAACTCCGGCTGGGCGAGGATGCTGCGCGCCAGCTTGACCCCCTCCACCAGCACCCGGGCATCGGCCTCGTCGCTGAAGAAGTTGAAGTCGATGGCCAGGCTCCTGCCCTCGCCCAGGCGCACCTCGCCGATGCTCTTCGGCCGCAGCACGCAGGTGTGGATGGCGTAGCCGTGGCCCCACTCGAACAGGCGTCCGCGATGGCTGCGATAGCCGGGTACGAAGTGCATCTGCACGTCGGGCAGGCCGTCGGCCAGCGGCGTGCGGGCGAAGCCGCCGGCCTCGACGTAGTTGGTGGTCAGCCAGCCCATCTTCTGCGCCAGGTACTTGAACGGCGAGGCGATGATCTTCGGCAGCGCGCCGAGGGAGAAGCCCAGCGACAGCGGACTCTTCGAGCGCACGGTGACCAGCCCGTCGATGTGGTCCTGGAGGTTCTTGCCCACCCCGGGCAAGTCGACCTTGCAGGCCACGCCGGCGGCCTCCAGCTCGGCCCTGGGGCCGATGCCGGACTTGAGCAGGAGGTGCGGCGAGCCCAGCGAGCCCGCGCAGAGGATGGTCTCGCGGCCGCACCGCAGGGTGCGCCACTGGCCGTTCTCGCGCAGTTCCACGCCGGTGACGCGCCCGCCGTCGAGCAGCAGGCGCTCCACCTCGCAGCCGGTCAGCACGGTGAGGTTCTCACGCTGACGCACTGGCGCGACGAAGGCGCGGTAGCTGGACAGGCGTCTGGCGTCCTTCTGGGTGACGTTGTACAGGCCCACGCCTTCCAGGGTGCCGCCGTTGAAGTCGTCGTTGCGCCTGAGGCCGATGTGCTCGGCGGCGCGGATATAGCGCTCGGACAGCGGGTTGGGGTCGCGCGGCCTGTCCACCAGCAGCTCGCCCTGAGTGCCGTGGTACTGCAGCGACTGGCCGAGGCGGTTGCCTTCGGACTTTTTGAAATAAGGCAGCACGTCGCTCCAGCCCCAGCCGGGGCAGCCGGCGGCCTCCCAGCGGTCGTAGTCGCTGGCGTCGCCGCGGATGTAGATCATGCTGTTCATCGAGCTGGAGCCGCCCAGCGCCCGCCCGCGCGGGGTATGCAGACGGCGCCCGGCCAGGTGCTTCTGCGGCGCGGAGAAATAGTTCCAGCTGAACACCTTGCTCTTGTACAGGGTGATGGTGCCGGCCGGCACCTGCACCCGCGGGCTGGCGTCGCTGCCGCCGGCCTCGATCAGGCACACGCGCACGGCGGGGTCGGCGCTCAGGCGGTTGGCCAGCACGCAGCCGGCCGAGCCGGCGCCGACGATCAGGTAGTCGTATTGGTTTTCTGTCATGGCAACCTCCATGGACGCTCCCGTCTGCGCGGGGATCAAGGTAGGGCGGGTGAAACCCGCGTGCACCGGAGGGCCCCGACGCGGGTTTCACCCGCCCTACGCGCTGCGTGGCCCCTCAGTGCACCTCTTCGAGGTCGTCGTGGAGCAGTTCGAGGATGTGCCGCTTCATGCGGATGAATTCCGGCTCCATCACCACCTCCAGGCTGCGCGGACGCTCGATCGGCACCTGGAGGATTTCCTTGATTCGCCCCGGGCGCGCGCCCATCACGTAGATGCGGTCGGCCAGCAGGATGGCCTCGTCGATGTCGTGGGTGACGAACACCACGGTCTTCTTGCTGTTGCCCCACACCTGCAACAGCAGCTGCTGCATCTGCAGGCGGGTCTGACTGTCCAGCGCGCCGAACGGCTCGTCCATCAGCAGGATCTGCGGGTCGTTGGCCAGCGCACGGGCAATCGCCACGCGCTGCATCATGCCGCCGGAGAGCTGCTTGGGATAATGCTCGGCGAACTTGGCCAGACCCACTTCACCCAGATAGAACTCGACGATGGTGCGGATCTCGTCCTGCGGCAGGCCACGGCGCTTGAGGCCGAACTCGATGTTCTGCCGCACCGTCAGCCAGGGGAACAGGGTGTAGCTCTGGAACACCATGCCGCGATCGGCACCGGGGCCGTCGACCTTCTGCCCGCCGACGTAGATGGCGCCGTCACTCGGCTCGGCGAGCCCGGCGGTGAGGTACAGCAGGCTCGACTTGCCACAGCCGGACGGGCCGACGATGACCGCGAACTGCTGGTCCGGCACCTCGAAGGACACGTTGTCCAGCGCGGTGAAGGTCTCGCCCTTGGGCGACTGGTAACGCAGGCTGACGTTCTCGACCTTGAGCCGCGCGGTGACGTCGGCGTACTGGTCCAGCGCCGGCATGATGTAGGGTTTGGTGGCTACTGCGCCCATGCGGCAATCCTCAGTCGAAGCAGACGGAACAGCTGGTCGGTGATCAGCCCGAGCAGGCCGATGATGGCGATGGCGAGGAAGATCACGTCGACCTGGAAGCCGCGCATGGCCTTCAGGCTGATGTAACCCAGGCCGCTGCTGGCGGCGACCAGCTCGGCCACCACCAGGTAGGTCCAGGCCCAGCCCATGGTCACGCGCAGGGTGTCGAGCACGCCGGGCAGCGAGGCCGGGCCGAGCACATGGAGGACCACGTCGCGGCGGCTGGCGCCGAGGGTGTAGCTGGCGTTGATCAGGTCCTTGGACACGCCCTTGGAGACGTCGGCGATCATCACCAGTTGCTGGAAGAACACGCCGAAGATGATCACCGCCACGCGCTGTTCCAGGCCGATGCCGATCCACAGGATGAACAGCGGCACGAAGCTGGTCACCGGCAGGTAGCGGATGAAGTTCACCAGCGGTTCGATGAAGGCCTGGACGATGCGGAAGCTGCCCATCAGCAGGCCCAGCGGCACCGACACCAGGGAGGAGACGATGAAGCCGATCATCACCACCTCGATGCTTGCCCACACGTGTTTGCCCAGGGTGCCATCGGAGCCCAGGCGCACGGCGGCGTCGACCACCGCGCCGGGCGTCGGCAGGAACATCGACTGCACCACGCCGCCGTAGGACAGACCGGCCCACAGGCCGATCACCAGCAGCCAGCACAGGGTGCTGGCGCCCACAATGAGTCGGCCGGGCAGCTCGACCTTGGGGGTCAGGCAGCGCTGCAGCCAGGATTTTTGCGTGGCCATGCTGCCACCTCTCGAAGCGAAAATTGAACGACGGGAGCAGCGCGCGGCCGCTCCCGGTGGCGCGTTAGAACCTGTTTACGATCTCGCGAGCTAGAGATAAACGGTGGCGAAAACGGCCGAGGACGCGGAGTTTACGGGCAGTAAATGAGCAGTCCGAGGCTGTTTTCAACGCCGTTTAGCCGACGCGCAGCAGATCGTAAAAAGGTTCTATGGCGTGACGAAGCGGGTATCGACCAGGTCTTCGTATTTCACGTCGTAGGTCTTGCCCTGCAGCTGGGTCCAGGTCTCGTTGGCCAGCTTGATGATGCCGGCGATGTCGCCCTCTTTACCCGGGGTGCCGAGCAGCTTCTCGCTCATCGCCTGGTCGTAGAACTTCACGCCCTTGGCGGCCTCGGCCAGGTCCTTGGGATCGGACAGGTAGCCGCCGACGCCCTTAGCCATGATCTCGTGGGCCTTGTCCGGGTTGTTCTTGGCGAACTCGACCGCCTTGTACAGGCCCTTGACCAGCGCCTTGACGTCGTCCGGCTGCTTGTCGATGACGTCGCAGGACAGCGCCACCACGTCGACGATCACGCCGGGGGTCTCGCTGGAGTCGATCAGCACCTTGCCCTGGCCCTTCTGCTTGACCAGCGACAGGTGCGGCTCCCAGGTCACCGCCGCCGGTACGCGGCCGGCGATGAAGGCAGTGGCCGCATCGTCGGCGGTCATGTTCTGCACTTCCAGGTCGCTCATGTTCATGCCCTTCTGCTTGAGCAGGTAGCTCAGCCAGAACTGCGACACCGAACCTTCGTTGACCGCCACGGCCTGGCCTTTCAGCTGATCCAGGCTGGTCACGTCCTTGCCCACCAGCACGCCGTCGCCGCCGTGGGATTCGTCGAGCGCGGCCACTGCCTTGAAGCAGAAGTCCTTGGAGCGGTACTTGAGGATTTCGTCGATGGTCGAGGCGGAGCCGGAAATCTTGCCGGAGGCCTGGGCCGCCATGTACATGGCCGACTCCTCGATCACGGTGAACTCCACGTCCAGGCCCTGCTCCTTGAAGTAGCCAAGGTCGCGAGCCAGGTACAGGGTGCCGTAGCCAACCCAGGTGGTGTGACCGAGGGACAGGGTGCCCGCCTGCGCGGTGGCGGCCAGGCCCAGGACCAGGCCGGCGCCGAGGGCGGTACGGGCGAAACGGTTGCGCAAGGTGTTGATCATGGAGCTCTCCACAGCCTGACGGCAGATTTGTTGGTGTATGTGTGGCAGGGCTGGCCAGTGGCCGAATGCGTCCCCACGCCGGCCCGCAAACGGCCGGCGGCTCTCTTCGTTGCAGCGCCCTCTGCGGGGCTTTTCTGACTTACAGCGGATATGGCGTTACAGCAGGTTCAGTTCGCGGCCGGTGCGGTCCACGGCGCGGCGGGTCTTGTCGACCAGCTCCTCCAGTTCGGCGCGGGTGGCGACCAGGGCCGGGGCCATGATCATGCGGCCGAGGGTGGAGCGAATGATCAGGCCCTCGTCGAAGCCGACGGTGCGGCAATGCCAGGCGATGTCGTTCTCGTTGGCGAAGCGCTTGCGGCTGCCCTTGTCCTCGGCGAACTGCAGCGCGGCGACCAGGCCGGTACCCTGAACATCACCGATCAGTGGGTGGTCCTTGAAGGTCTCGCGCAGCAGCTGCTGCAGGTAGGGGCCGGTGTCGGCCTTGACCGTGTCGACGATCTTCTCGTCGCGCAGCGCGGTGAGGTTGGCGATGGCCACGGCGGCGGCCACCGGGTGGCCGGCGTAGGTCAGGCCGTGGGCGAACACGCCGCCCTCCTGCACCAGCGCATCGGCGATGCGCTTGCCCAGTACCAGGCCGCCCATAGGGATGTAGCCGGAGGTGAGGCCCTTGGCGATGGTCAGGGTGTCCGGCTCGAAGCCGAAGTGCTGGTGGGCGAACCATTCGCCGGTACGGCCGAAGCCGCCGATCACTTCGTCGGCGCACAGCAGCACGTCGTACTGGCGGCAGATGCGCTGCACCTCGGCCCAGTAACTGGCCGGCGGGAAGATCATGCCGCCGGCGCCCTGGAAGGGTTCGGCGACGAAGGCGGCGACGTTCTCGGCGCCCAGTTCGAGGATCTTGGCTTCCAGCTCGCGGGCGGCCTTGAGACCGAAGGCCTCTTCGGACAGCTCGCCGCCCTCGGCGAACCAGTACGGCTCACCGATGTGGGCGAAGTCCGGCAGCATTCCGCCCATCTCGTGCATGAAGCCCATGCCGCCGAGCGCGGTGCTGCCCAGGGTGGAGCCGTGGTAGCCGTTCCAGCGACCGATCATGATCTTCTTCTGCGGCTTGCCGACCACCTGCCAGTAGCGGCGCACGGCGCGGATCAGCACCTCGTTGGCCTCGGAACCGGAGTTGGTGTAGATGGCGTGGCTGTAGTGCTTGGGCAGCAGGCTGAAAAGCAGCTCGGACAGCTCGACCACGCGCGGGTGCGTGGTGTGGAAGAACAGGTTGTAGTACGGCAGCTCGGCCAGCTGGCGGGTGGCTGCGGCGTTCAGGTCTTCGCGACCGTAGCCCAGCGCGGTGCACCACAGGCCGGACATGCCGTCGAGGTAGCGCTTGCCCTCGGTATCCCACAGATTCAGGCCCTGGCCCTTGGCGATCACCAGCGCGCCCTTCTCGTTGAGCGCCTTCTGGTCGAGGAAGGCATGGATGTGGTGGGCCGCATCCAGTGCCTGGTATTCCTGGGTGGTGTACTTGGCAGTCATTGCAGGGTCTCCGCTGAATCTGGGGCGGTAGGGTGCGCCGTGCGCACCGCCCTCGGTCTGTCTCGGGGCCATCCGGTGCGCGTGGCGCACCCTACGGACGCAGTTGGAACCAGGTGGTTTTGAGCTGGGTGTATTTGTCGAACGAGTGCAGCGACAGGTCGCGGCCGAAGCCGGATTGCTTGCCGCCGCCGAAGGGGGTGCAGGGGTCCAGGGCATCGACGGTGTTGACCGACACGGTGCCGGCACGCAGGCGGCGGGCCACCCGGTGGGCGCGGTTGAGGTCGTCGCTCCACAGCGAGGCGGCCAGGCCGTAGATGCTGTCGTTGGCCAGGGCCACGGCTTCATCCTCGGAGTCGAACGGCAGCACGGCCAGCACCGGGCCGAACACTTCCTCGCAGGCCAGGCGGCTGTCGGCGGCCACGCCGGTGAAGATGGTCGGCGCGACGAAGTTGTCCGAGCCGTTGAAGCTCAGTTGCTTGCCACCGCAGACCAGGCTCGCGCCCTCGGCCTGGGCGCCACGAATGAAGTCCATGACCCGCGCGGTCTGCCGCGTATCGACGATGGCGCCGGCGCGACTGGCCGGGTCCAGCGGGTCGCCCGGCAGCCAGTCGCGGGCCTTGGCCTGCAGGCGCTCGACGAATTCGTCGTGGATCGAGCTCTGCACCAGCAGGCGCGAGTTGGCCGAGCACACTTCGCCCTGATTGAAGAAGATGCCGAAGGCGGCCTTGCTCGCCGCCAGGTCGAGGTCCTGGCAGTCGGCGAACACCAGGTTGGCGCTCTTGCCGCCGCACTCCAGCCAGACCTGCTTGAGGTTGGACTGCGCCGAGTAGCCCATGAAGTATTTGCCGACTTCGGTGGAGCCGGTGAAGGCCAGGCAGTCGACATCCATGTGCAGGCCCAGGGCCTTGCCGGCGCTCTCGCCGAGGCCGGGCACCACGTTGAGCACGCCCTCCGGGATGCCGGCCTCCAGGGCCAGCTCGGCCAGGCGCAGGGCGGAGAACGGCGACTGCTCGGCGGGCTTGAGCACCACCGAGTTGCCGGCGGCCAGCGCCGGGGCCAGCTTCCAGGCAGCCATGTCCAGCGGGAAGTTCCACGGCACCACCGCGGCGACCACGCCGAGCGCTTCGCGGGTGATGGTGGCGAGGGCGTCCGGCGCGGTCGGCGCGACCTGGTCGTAGAGTTTGTCGAGGCTCTCGGCGTACCAGCGGAACACGCCGGCGGCGCCGGGCACGTCGATGTTCCAGGCGTCCATCACCGGCTTGCCCATGTTCAGCGAGTCGAGCAGGGCCAGTTCGTCACGGTTGGCCAGGATCAGCTCGGCCAGGCGCAGCAGCTTCTGCTGACGCTCACGCGGGGCGCAGCGTGACCAGACGCCGGACTCGAAGCTGTCACGGGCGGCGCGCACCGCCAGGTCGACCTCGGCCTCGCCGCAGGCGGCGACATTGGCCAGCAGGCGGCCGGTGGCCGGATCGATGGAGGCGAAGGTGGCGCCGGAGGCGGCTGCGACACGGCGACCGCCGATGATGGCCTGGTCGATGAAACGTTGTTCGCTTGCGCGCCGTTGCCAGTCGTTGAGTTGCAGCACCCTGATTCTCCCGAACCGATCCTGTGGCTTGATGCGAACCGATGGTGGCCCAAGGCAGGGGTTAGGAAAATTATTAAAAATGTCATCGGGACATACGAAAAAGCTGGTTATGCACGCACCACCACGGGGCGCTCCGCCAGCTTGTTGTGCACGCCCGCTGCACTCCTCCACACGCGGGGCGCGAGAAGGCCATGCGAGTTGTCGCGAAGGCCCTGACACACCTGCATCCGGTGTTTTTCAGGCACGCCGGCGCGCGGTCCGTAGAGCGGCCGGTTCACGGCCCGAGCAGGAGATCGCGTGCGCCATCAGGGCGCACGCCCTAGTCCTCGACCAGGGCGCCGTAGAGGTCCGGCCGACGCCCTTCCAGATAAGGGAAGGTGTGCCGCCACTGCTCGCGCGGCGAACGGTCCAGGTCGACCAGCAGCAGGGCCTCACCGCCGGCCACCGCGCCCAGGCGCTGGCCGTCCGGCGCGGCCACGCAGGAGCCGCCGAGATAGGCCAGGCCGTTCTCCACGCCGCTGTGGTTGCAGTAGGCGACGAATAGCTGGTTCTCCACCGCCCGGGTCGGCACGATCAGCTCCGGCACCGCGCGGTATTCCGAGGTCAGCGCGGTGGGGATCAGCACCAGCTCGGCGCCGGCCAGGGCGTGGCTGCGCACGTTCTCCGGGAACTCCACGTCGAAGCAGATCAGCAGGGCGATGCGCCAGCCGTCCAGCTCGACGGGCGCCTCCAGCCGGTCGCCGGCCTGGAACAGCTCGCGCTCCATCGGCCCGAACAGGTGGGTCTTGCGGTAGTGCGCGACGCGCCGGCCGTCGGCGTCGATCACCTGCGCCGAGTTGTACGGCTTGCCGCCCGCCGGGTCGCGCTCCGCATAGCCGTAGCACACCGCCACGCCATGCTCTCGACACAGCGCGGCGATGCGCTGCGCCGCCGGGCCGTCGGCGGGTTCGGCCAGCGCCGCCATCCGCTGCGGCACGTGGTAGCCGCCCAGCCACAGCTCGGGGCACAGCAGCAGGCGGGCACCCGCCGCGGCGGCCGCGCGCAGCTGGCCGTCGAGCGCCGCCAGGTTGGCCTCGATGTCGGCGGGAAAGCCTTGGGTCTGCCAGAGGGCGAGGCGCATCTGTGGTTCTCCTGTCGTCGGTCGTGTACGGCTCTTGCAAGCAGGATACCCACCGGCCGGCATCGACGAGCCAGGAAAAATGTCGTCGCTGCCGAGCAAAATGTTCACTCGTCACATCTTGGTCTGCGGCTAAGGTGGGCGAAAAACAAGATCGTCCGAGGTTTTGCGTGGCTTCTTACACCCTGCGTCAATTGAGGTATTTCGTCACCACCGTGGAGTGCGGCAGCGTCGCCGAGGCGTCGCGCAAGCTGTACATCGCCCAGCCCTCCATCTCCACCGCGGTCAAGGGCCTGGAGGAAAGCTTCGGCGTGCAGCTGCTGATCCGCCATCACGCCCAGGGCGTGTCGCTCACCCCGGGCGGCGCGCGCTTCTACCGCAAGGCCCAGGAGCTGCTGCGCATGGCCCGGGAGTTCGAGCAGAACGCCCTGGCCGACAACGACGTGGTGGCCGGGCAGATCGACATCGGCTGCTTCGAGACGGTCGCGCCGCTGTACCTGCCACGCCTGATCGCCGGCTTCCGCGAACGCTACCCGGGCGTGGAGATCCGCCTGCACGACGGCGAACAGCAGGAGCTGGTGCAGGGGCTGACCGGCGGCCGCTTCGACCTGGCGATCTTCTACGAGCACGACCTCGACGGCACCATCGAGACCGAGCCGCTGATGCCGCCGCAGCGCCCCTACGCCCTGCTGCCGGAGGACCACCGCTTCGCCGGGCAGAAGGAAGTCTCGCTGCGCGACCTGGCGCTGGAGCCGATGATCCTGCTCGACGTGCTACCCAGCCGCACCTACTTCGTGAGCATCTTCGAGGAGCTGGGGCTGTCGCCGAACATCGTCTTCAGCTCGCCGTCGATCGAGATGGTACGCGGCATGGTCGGCCAGGGCTTCGGCTTCTCGGTGCTGGTCACCCGCCCGCACTGCAACACCACCTACGACGGCCGCAAGGTGGTCTGCGTGAACATCGTCGAGGACGTCACCGGCTCCGGCCTGGTCGCCGGCTGGCTCAAGCGCGCCCACCTGACCAAGCCGGCGCAGCTGTTCGTCGATTACTGCAAGGAGCAGCTGGGGTGAGGGCGGAGGTTGAGGTGGGGATGGTTGGCGAAGGGGCGTTCGAGAGAGGCATGCTGATTGTGCGTGGCCCCGCTGGATTCCCGCCTGCGCGGGAATGACGGGGTAGAGGGGATGGCACGGAGTCTTCCACCCACTCCGTCATTCCCGCGCAGGCGGGAACCCAGGCAGGCAACTCCACCCCCACCTGAACAACGAGGCAACCCCGGCCACCAGCGACTAGACTCGCCGCCAAAGGAACACCAACGTCCAGGAAGGACACCCATGCCCAGGCAACCTGCCGTCTACATCCTCGCCAGCCAGCGCAATGGCACGCTCTATATCGGCGTCACCAGCCACCTGCTCAAACGCATCTGGGAACACCGCAACGACTGCGTCGAGGGCTTCACCCGCCGCTATGGCGTGCACCAGCTGGTCTACTACGAGATGCACGAGAACATGCCCGCCGCCATCGAGCGCGAGAAGCGGCTGAAGAAGTGGCGACGGGAATGGAAGCTGCGCCTGATCGAGGCGGGCAACCCCGGGTGGCGGGACTTGTGGGAGGAGATCGTGGGGCAGGCTTGAGGCCTGCTGGCTTTTAATTGGGTTCCCGCCTTCGCGGGAATGACGGAAGTGGGCGGGACAGCACAGTGCCAAATCCCCTACCCCGTCATTCCCGATCCCTACCCGTCATTCCCGATCCCTACCCGTCATTCCCGCGAAGGCGGGAATCCAGCGACGCCCCCGCAGCAGCCTAGGCCTCAGGCACCCGCATCCACTCCACCAACCGCGCCAGCAGCGCATCGCACTGCGCCAGCTGATCGAGGCTGACGTACTCGTCCGCCTTGTGGCCCTGGTCCATGCTGCCGGGGCCGCAGATGACGGTGGCGATGCCGGCCTCGTCGAACAGGCCGCCCTCGGTGCCGAAGGCCACGGTGGAGAAGTCCTCGTGGCCGCAGAGCAGCGCCAGCAGGCGCGCCGCCTCGCTGCTCGGCCCGGTGAGCAGGCCGGGGTAGCTGGAGAGTTCGCTGAAGCGGATGTCGCTGGTCGCGCTCACCGCGCGCATGCGCGGCAGCAACTCGCGCTCGGCGTAGTCGCGCAGTTCGGCGGCGACCCGTTGCGGATCGTCGGCCGGCAGCGCGCGCATCTCGAAGTCGAAGCGGCATTCGGCCGGGACGATGTTGAGCGCCCGGCCACCCTGGATGACGCCGGTCTGCACGGTGGAGAACGGTGGGTCGAATCGCGCGTCGTGGCGCTCGGGGGCCGCCAGGCGCGTACCGATCTCGCCGAGGCGGCCGATCAGACTGGCCGCGTATTCGATGGCGTTGACCCCCTGCGGCGCGTAGGCCGAGTGGCAGGCCGCGCCGTGCACCTCGCAGCGCATCGCCAGCTTGCCCTTGTGGCCGAGCACCGGGCGCATGGCGGTGGGTTCGCCGATGATGCAGATGGCCGGCCGCTCCGGGCTGGCGCGCAGGTGCTCGACCAGGCTGCGCACGCCGAGGCAGCCGACCTCCTCGTCGTAGGAGAGGGCGATGTGCAGCGGCAGGCGCAGCGGCCGGGCGAGGAAGGCCGGGACGGCGGCCAGCACACAGGCGATGTAGCCCTTCATGTCGGCCGTGCCGCGGCCGTACAGGCGGCCGTCGCGCTCGGTCAGTGCAAAGGCCGGCAGCGTCCATTGCTGGCCGTCCGCCGGCACCACGTCGCTGTGGCCGGAGAGCATCACGCCGCCCGGTCCGGAAGGGCCGATGCGGGCGTACAGGTTGGCCTTGCTGCGGTCGTGGTTGAACAGCAACTCGCTCTCGACGCCCAGGCCGGCCAGGTAGGCGCGCACATGGTCGATCAGCGCCAGGTTGGACAGGCGGCTGGTGGTGTCGAAGGCGATCAGGTCGGCGAGCAGG